>QMPB01000235.1 GCA_003648395.1 Bacteroidota bacterium | reverse complement strand
TACTTTTAATCTTATAACCAATTACACATACTTGTGAAGCATGTATGTAATTATACTCTCCAGGGATTCTTCCTTTATCAACTGATAAATGATAAACTTCAAAGAAATCATTATTAATACCAACAAGTTTTCCTTTAATATCTTTTCCATTGAATATTACTGTTGTTTCAATACCTGACTCAACGCTTACATGCTTAACTGTTGGTATAAAACGCTTTATTGCATCTGCTTCTTTAATATTTATTCCCGCAGAAAGCTTATCCTTTGATTTCTTATCTTTTTCGCTTTGGGTTTCTTCTTTATCTTGTGCTCCGTATATTTTTTCAACTTTCTTTGCTTTAATTACAATATTGTTAACGCCTATTAACTTCATCTGTTCAAGCACTTCCTTTTTAGCACCATTACCTATTGCCAGCATGGAAATAACAGAAGCAACCCCAAAAATAATTCCTAAAGCAGTAAGTATTGCTCTAACTTGATTGACAAGTACCGCCTCGAATGCAATCTTAATATTGGCTTCTATTCTAAGCCATTTCGTTTTATACTTGTTCAACTCCATTTTATAGAGATTTTAAATCCCAGTCCTTGGCACCATCAGGAGGGATAAGGTATACTCCCTGTCCTTTTTTCAATCCATTAATAATAATAATTTCATCCTGATTACTTTGCCCTGCTTTAACCTGTAGCTTATCGCCATCAGAATACACATAAGAAATACTATCAATATTGTAAATACACTCTATCGGAATATACAATGCTGTATCTATAATATCAATTATTATAGTATTCTTGGTTGTCATAGCTGGTCGCAAATCGGAATCCTCACCATTAACACTAATAGTAACTTCAAATACGTGAGCACTCGTATTTTGCAATTCTTCACCAATATTTGCTACTTGCTTAACAACTCCTTCAAGTCTCTTATCAACAAAAGCATCAACTCCAATTTCTACTTTCTGCCCTTCTTTAACTTTACTTATATCTACTTCATTAACATAGGTTTTTACAATCATCTGGCTCAAATCTGGAAGTTGAGCAACTTTAGGATTCCATACTGAAATTTCAGATCCACTCTTAATCTTTTTACCACTCCATGTCTTTGCATATATTAGCATTCCTGCTTGAGGAGCTACTATATTAAATTCTTTGAGCACATCCATAAAACTACTCTTCTTATCTAATTCCTTGTTATAATCTATAATTGTAGTTCTAACAATATTATCCTGTTTTTCCTTTTTTAGTTTATAATTATTCTCAGCCTGAGAAAGAGCTCTTTTAGCTTTTTGGAGATTTATTCTTGTTTTATCTTTTGTGACTGGTGATTCATATTTTGAATTTGCTAGTTCAACTTCTAGCTCATGAATATTGAATTCTAAATTTACTAAATTATCTCTGTCTGCTCTAAGAATAAGAGCTGAGTCAAGCTTTGATTGACTTATTTTAGATGAGAACTTTTCAATATTAGCATCAACTTCTTTCATTTTAGTAAGAACTGGAGTCTGATCTATAGTCGCAATATAATCACCTGAATCAACTACAGTTCCTTCATCAATTATATTATTTAGCTTTAAGTTTTGATATATTCCTAAATTCCTAACTCCAGTTGGCCCTTTAATTACTGTAGAATTCTTTGAATCTAACTCTCCACTGGTAGTTATACTAATTACAAAAGAACCCTCTTTAACATCTACCAATATTCCATCATTACCATCATCTGTTTTCAAAACTATGGCAATAATTATTAATAAAATAACAGATGCAATAATAATTAAGTATTTATTTTTCTTCATTTCTATTTTGTAAACGAGATTTAACAACAAACTTACTAGTAACAACTCCAGAAATACTTATAAAGTATATTTTTCTTTTATTTCTCCAAAATTATGAAATAATTTCAATTAGCATATATTTATTTACAGAAAAAAGAACAGTTTATCCTTTTTTAACAATAATTATGTAATGATTATGACAAAGAAATGGAGGGGGAGGGATATGTTTTTATACTATAAATAGGAATATGATTGATAGAATTTTAAATTGTAGGAATTATACTATTACTACAATCCAAAAATAAAGTTCTTATTCTTAGAATTAATTCTATAAAAATACATGGTAGAATTAATACATAAACTTGGATCAATTGTATTTACAGATGGAGTAGTCTGAATTTCATTAATATCAATTGAGAACAAACTTTGCTCTATATTAATATTATCATCTGGTAAATTTGAATTATTCTCAACACCTAAATCTACTGGTATTAAATATAAAACCATAACCCAAATAAAAAACAATGTAACAGATAGTAATAATTTTTTCATATCGTTTTTTTAGTTTATCAAAACTATATAACATTTTCGGTACGCAAATATACAGAAATATTTAATAATAACAAATAAATAATATTTTTTATTATACACTGTAGACTCATATTGTTAAAAAGCGTTGCTTCAATTATGAAAAAACATTTTACTCATTTACTACAACTATTTGAATATATGGAAAATGAGTAGTAAAAAATCCATAACCACCTTTAACATTTGAGGGATATGAAATTGGCTCTGATAGCATACTACTAACAACACCTCCACTTTTTTTACGAGCCATTAAATAATCATAATAGCCTTGACTAATATTTGATATTGAGGCAATAAGCGTATCTGATGACCAATTATACATCGTCTTCTGTCCTGAAACTAAAGGACTATCAAAACTCTCATCACTTAATAATACAGAAACTTCACTTGCAGTTTGTTTTTCAAATAACGAGCCTTGTTGCGATGTATCTTTTCCTGTAGTATAGAAATTTAAAAGGTACCAATTAATTTCATCACTAGGATCGGTAAATGCAAGGTGAACAATAACATTATTTGAATCTTCACCCACACCCCTTTCAGCACTTATGGAATCAAAAGGAACTGTTTTAAGCATAATTGCCTTGGCAGAAGCACTCATCCCTGTTTCAGGGTCGTAAACTTCAAGTGTATATTCTGTATCAATAATATGAGGAATTGCAAAACTAGTATATATACCTGGAGCATTGGGCAATTTATATAAATCATCTTTTGAATTATTATAAGAAATACTAACCTTGGCATCCTTTACCATCAATTGATCAACAAAAGTATTAGTTGTGTCTTCACTATCCTTAGAACTCTCTAATGCTGCAAAGCTTTTTGACACAGTAATAATTGTTAATGCGTTAGGCACTATTTGAGACGAAATAACAAGTTTTGGCGGAGCCTGTTCTAACTCTATATCAATAGGTTTAGGTCTACAAGATACAACTAAAATCATTAGTGTAAGAACTATTATTAGCTGTTTGATATTTCTATATTTAATAAATATTTCGTTCATATTAATTCTATTAAAAATTAAAATTATAAGCTACAGAAGGGATAAAACCAAATAAACCAGGTTGTTGATATTTATAACCTATTCCATTATTGTTTGCAACTATATTAACTCTATATGGTTGTGCTCTATTGTAAATATTATAAGCACCAAAACTAAGTTCGCCATTAAACTTACCCTTTTTCTTAGGTAGAAGTGTAAAGTTAATATCAAGGCGATGAGAAGGAGCCATTTCAACAGCATTTCTATCGGTGTAAATAGGCACAATATCTACTCCAGTCATTGAAGAATTTGGCATTAAGTACTGACCAATTTGCGCTGTAAACCTAGAGCCAGTTTGATATACCCAGACGGCAGAGAATAACCATCTTTTTGAGATTTCATAATTTAACACAATTGAAATATTATGTCTACGATCGTATTTTGCTGGAAAGACTTTCCCTTTATTCAATTCATCAAAATATCTTGTTGTTTTACTTAGAGTATAACTCACCCAACCATTCAATCTTCCTCTTTCTTTTCTAAGAAGAAATTCAGCACCATAAGCTTTACCTGTTCCTGCAAGGAGTTCCGCTTCATAATTATTATTAAGGATTAGATTTGCCCCTTCTCTATATTCTATTAGGTTTTGCATCTTTTTATAGAATATTTCAAACTCAAAAGTTAAATTATGCTTTACAAAAAGATGGTTATATCCTGCAGCTATTTGATCAGCAATTTGAGGACTTACATTTTTTGTAACAGGATACCACAAATCAGTAGGTAAAGCAATAGATGAACTAGCAACCCTATGCATATACTGTTTCATTCTAGAATAGCTAATTTTAAAAGAATTATTATCATTCAACAAGTATCTTAAGGCTATTCTTGGCTCCAATCCTGCATATATTTTACCAACAACACCAACACCAGAAAATCTCAATCCATAATTCAATTTGAATGAAGGGCTAATTTCTTGGTCATTTAAAGCATAAAGTGCAAATTCGTGAGTATACATTGGATTTCCATCATCACTCTTTAATAGCGAAGCGATATCTCCTGAGGTAATAATTATATTTGGTTTAAAATTATGAGAAATATATGATGCTCCATATTTAATATGGTTTTTATTATTCCTAAAATAATCAAAATCCATTTTGGCACCAATATCAAATATTTTTGAATTAATATGTAAGTTATTTTCATCAAATACTCCATTAATATTATAATCGAAATCAGTTAAAATAACTGATACATTTGAAAATAATTTAGAATTATAAATATGATTCCAGCGTAGAGTATGAGTCATATTGCCCAGTGTAAATCCAAAGTTCAGACCACTACCTTCAGAAGTGCTTGCACTATCGCCCTGATTTCCCTTATTAAATTCACTTTCTTCGATATCGAGAACATCTCTTCCCATATAAAAGCTATAGTATAGTCTATCCTTATCAGAAAACTTATAATTAAGTTTAGCATTTAAATCGTAGAAATAATAGGGTAGATTATAATTAATTGTAGCAAAAACTTTATCAATATATGTTCGTCTTGCTGCCACCACAAAGGTAAGCTTATCTTTAATAATTGGGCCTTCAAGCATAAGCCTAGACGACAACAATCCAATTCCTCCTGAGCCATGAAATTTATTTGTATTTCCATCTTTCATTCTTACATCAAGGATAGAAGAAAGCCGACCACCATAATTGGAAGGAAAAGCACCTTTCACCATAGTAAGCTGACTTATGGCATCAGTATTAAAAACAGAGAAAAAGCCAAAAAGATGTCCAAGATTATATACTGTCGCTTCATCTAGTAGAACTAGATTCTGATCTGCATCTCCTCCCCTTACAAAAAGTGAAGTTGAACCTTCTCCTCCTCCAGAAACTCCTGGTAAAAGTTGCATTATTTTTATTAAATCTGTTTCTCCTGCAATAGTAGGAAGGTGCTTTACGCTTTTTGTTTGTACTGTAGTAGCACTCATCGATGTGCTTCTAATTCTTTGTTTTTCAATGGTTGCATCTGCTCTAATCTCTACGCTCTTTAGCTTTATTAAAGATGGCCTTAATTTAATATTAAGCTTTATATTTTTTGAAAACTCAATCTCTTTTTCTATTTTATCATAGCCAACAAAACTATAAACTAAAGATATTTTTCCATCTTTTACATACTTTCTATCAATAGTTAAAGAATAAAAACCATACACATTGGTTACAACGCCTGAATTAGTTCCTTTTACTACAATGGTAACATAAGGAAGGGTTTCACCATTTGTTTCATCGGTTATAGTTCCACTAACTACACCCTGACTAATGCCAACTAATGTAATAAGTTCTAAAAAGACAATTATTAGTAATTTCATTCTTAATATTATCTGTGCAACAACAATAATGACGTTAAAGTATTAATAAAGTTGCTTTAATAACACTAAATTATTGAATTTATTATCAATATCGACTTATGTCTTTATTATAAAATATCTTTAGAATTTATTCGTAAATCAACAAATTTATCTAAATCAATATTTTGATGTTTAATATTTGAATATTCATCATTGTATAATAAATAAAAAAAAACAGGCTCTATATATCTTCTTATTGCAGCAGATTCAATAATTATACGGGTATTAATATCAATAATATTAAATAAATAATTTACAATTTCGTCCAAGTTCTCATCTTTTGTCATAATAAAAAATACTTCTTTAGCTCCTGCATTAAGCATTCTTGAACTATCTTTATTGCCATCAAAATTATGTTCCTTTATAATTATAAAATCATTATTGCTAAAAATTATATCTGCATCAGAATTCAGATTATGAAAATGAGGGGAAATCTTGATTGCTGTTACTCCCTCCGATTTATATTTCTCAATAAGTTGACAAGCAAATGTGGTCTTGCCAACATTTCTTGTCGTTCCTGAGATTATTATGGTTTTGGGGGCTTTTTTCATTGGAATAATAAAATTGCAAAGGATTGTAAAGGACTGTAAAGTATTGTAAAGTATTGTAAGGGATTGGATTGTAAGGAATTGTAAGGGATTGTAAGAGATTGTAAAGTATTGTAAGGAGTTGTAAGGGATTGTTCTGCAAACAACTCTTTACTGTTTTTTACCATTCTTTACTGTTTTTTCTTTTTTACATTCTTTAAGGAATCCTCATATACTTATGACTTTGGATTGAGATATTCCATTGAGGATTTTCAAGAGCATAATCAACAATTGTTTGCATCATCTCTTTAGCCTTACTCCACTCAGGTTGAAGATAGAGCTTACAATTATCTCCAACTTTAGCTGCATTCTCTTCTGCCCAGGCAAAATCTTCTACACTCTCAATTATTATTTTAAGCTCTGAAGCTTCTTTAAAAGCTGTTTTCAATGGGGGCTTATTCCTCTTTGGAGAAAGACAAATCCAATCCCATTGACCAGTAAAAGGTGACGAGCCTGAAGTTTCAAGATAAGTCTTAAAGTTATTCTTTTTAAGCTCTTTAGTAAAAGGTTCCATATTATAATTTAATGGTTCGCCTCCTGTAACAACTACTGCTTTTGCTTTACAACTAATCACTTGATTTAATATCTCTGTAGTTAAAGTTGGTGG
>QMPB01000234.1 GCA_003648395.1 Bacteroidota bacterium | reverse complement strand
CCTTAGATGACCTAAGGTTAATTCTGGGAATTCATATCAATGAAATTAATAAATATCTTAGTGTTCTCGAAGAAAGCGGAATGATTCGTAAGGAAGTTCAAAATAGAGGAGTATTTTACATGAAGGTATAAGTTTACTGTTCAGTATTTATTCCTTAATCCGAAGTTTCAGAACACTAGATTTTATTTTAAATAACTTATAGTCTGAGTTAGAACTATTCCATTCGTCAAGTATCCAATGAAGTTTATCTTGCAGTACTTTTATTACTTCTTCAGGACTCTCTTTTGATATTATTACTGGTATAAAATGTTTGTTTACCATAATAATATTTCTCCCAAATTCTCTTGAAACAAGTATATTAACATTTAGATTTTCTAGATATTTAATAATGGAATTACCTTTCTGATTATCACCATGTTTCCCATTTCGGAAAATATTATCTATTTCAGTAAAAAACTCAATTCTTTCTTCATTCTGATGATAAATAGCAAATTTATGGGAATCACCAAAATGGCAGTTTTCAAACTGATTATCATTGTTTAATGCAAAAGCAAATACTAAGCTCATAGTCGTAGTTTTTAAAGTTATGACAAATATAGTTAAAAAAATCATAAAATATCAATAAATAAATTTGTTTTATGAACAAATGTTCATTATCTTTGCAGTCATAATATGAGGTTATGTTTTTTGAAACAGGAATATTTGTCAATTTTACAGTTCAAATAACCAGATAAACGAATAAACAAATACACAATCTAACATATAATATTTAACAATTTAAAACATAAAAATTATGCCACGAGGAGACAGAACAGGACCCAACGGAAGTGGTCCGAAAACAGGAAGAGCGCTAGGATATTGCGTAGGAAACGAAACAGCTGGATATCTAGAGAATAGAGGTCAGGGCTTTGGTAGAGGCTTTGGACAAAGAAGAGGCTTTGGTAATGGTCAAGGTTTTGGAAGAGGCTATGGCCAAGGTAGAAGGAGTTTTACGGATGTAAGCGAGAAAACTTTAGTGCAAAATGAAATTAATATTCTTAAAGATCAACTTTCTAGTTTGGAGGAAAGATTAAAGAACCTTTAAAAAAATTAGATTATGAATGGAAAAGGAAAAGGCCTTGGTGGAGGAAAAGGATTAGGTAGAGGAGGAGGTCAAGGAAGAAATAATGGTGGAAGTTTTGGCAGTGGTGGATATTGCGTTTGTGCAAAATGCGGAGAGAAGATTCCACATCAGCAGGGTATTAAATGTACTACAATTAAATGCCCTGAATGTGGTCACACGATGATTCGAGAAGAATTGCTTAAAACTAAAACAAAATAAGTATATGAAAATAGCCATTGCTAGTGGAAAGGGTGGTACAGGAAAGACCACTCTTTCTACTAATTTATCTTCTTTTTTAGCACAAACTGAGAAAGTTGTACTTACTGATTTAGATGTTGAAGAACCTAATTCTGGACTTTTTCTCGATTCTAAACTAATTCACCAAGAGGATAAAGTAAAAATGATTCCACAATGGAATGAAAAAGAATGTATTCTTTGTGGAAATTGCCAATCGGTATGTAATTATCACGCTGTAATTCAAATAATGGACTCAATAATGGTATTCCCAGAGCTTTGTCATTCTTGTTATGCTTGCTCTGAACTTTGTCCGACAAATTCACTTCCTATGATACCAAAGAAAATGGGAGAATTGAAGCACTCTAAAACTGATAATTTTGATTTTGTAGAAAGTCGCTTAGTAATTGGTGAAGAACAGGCCGTTCCATTAATTAAGCAAACACTGAAATTTGTGGATAAAGAGTTTGATAATACATTTATTAAGATTTATGATTCTCCCCCTGGTACTTCATGCCCTGTTATAGAAGCTACTAAAGATGCGGATTATGTAATATTAATTACTGAGCCAACACCATTTGGGTTTAATGATGTTGTACTTGCCATTGAAACGATGAAGGAGCTTAAAAAAGAATTTGGAATTGTAATAAATCGTCATGGAATAGGCAATAATGAAATTGAAAAATATTGTTCCAATAATAATATTCCAATTATTGCAAAAATCCCAAATATGAAAGAAATTGCACATTTGTACTCAAGAGGAGAACTTCTCTACAATAAAATACCAGAGGTAAAAGAAGAATTAATGAAAATTGAACGGCTAATACATAGCAAGAGAAAGGAGGTTCTAAATTGAAGGAGATAGTTGTTATTTCAGGAAAAGGAGGAACAGGTAAAACCTCTATTACAGCATCTTTGGCAGTATTGGGAGGAAAAGATGTGGTTGTAGCCGATTGTGATGTAGATGCTGCAGATATGCACCTTTTACTAAAGCCAAAGAGTATAGTTTCAGAAGACTTTTATAGCGGAGAACTGGCAGTGATAAACCAAGAAATATGTACCCAATGTGGGAAATGCTTTGATGTATGTAGGTTTGATGCTATTGATGTTAATGATGGTGTACATATTGTGGATGACCTATCCTGCGAAGGTTGCGGTTATTGTGCCAGAGTGTGTCCTGTGGAAGCAATTACAAATATTCCATTAAATGTTGGTAAATGGCATATTTCTTCAATTAAAACTGCTAGCAAAATGGTTCATGCAAAACTTGGTATTGGTGCTGATAATTCTGGAAAATTGGTTGCTAAAGTAAAGAATGAGGCTAAAATTATTGCTGAAAAGGAGAATAGGAAATATATTATTGTTGATGGATCTCCGGGTGTTGGCTGTCCTGTTGTATCTTCATTGTCAGGTGCTAATTTTGTAATTTTGGTTACCGAACCAAGTGTTTCTGGTTTACATGACCTAAAGAGAGTTTATGAGTTAGTTGCAAAGTTTAGAATTAAAGCAGGATGTATAATCAATAAGCACGATATTAATTTGGAAGTAACCAATGAAATAAAAGAATTTCTAAAAGAAGAGAACATAATTCACCTTGCAAATTTGCCTTATGATGAAAACTTTACTAAAGCAATGGTTAATGGAGAAACTATAGTGGAATATGAAGGAAGTGTAATTAAGGATAATTTATATCAAATATGGGATAAAGTAAGAAATATTTTATAACTTTGTAGGTGTCATGTAAATAGATGACCTTAGAATAGGTATGTTATTACTATTTATTTAGATTTAGAGTTTTGCCAGAAACAAAGTATTAAATAAAATTAATTAAAAATAGGAGGTTTATTATGTTAGAATTAAGAAACGAGTTTATTTTTGCCCCCATTAAAACTGGATATGGAGATCAAAGTGGTTTAGTTAATGATAGACATTTGGAGTTTTATAAACGTCACAGTAAATATGTGGCTGCAGTAATTCCAGAGCCTTTTTATTTAGATAAGGGTATTCGGGAATTACCTGTTCAGATGGGAATTGATTCTGATGAGAAGAATGAAGGTTTGCTTAAACTTACAGAAGTAATTCATAATAATGGATCAAAAGCTATTGCCCACCTTAGTCACCCTGGAAGAATGGCTAACCCAAAATTACCAGGAAACTATTATATTTCTTCTACCGATAAGGCTTGTGAAGTAATGGGGGCAACCCCTAGGAGTATGACTAAAAATGACTTTTCTAAAGTAAAAGACTTATTTGTTGATGCTAGTATTCGAGCTAAAAAAACAGGCTTTGATATTATTGAATTGCAGTTTGGACATGGTTATTTATTAGCACAATTTTTATCGCCAAAAGTTAATGATAGAATAGATGAATATGGTGGTAGTTTAGAGAATAGAATGCGGTTTCCATTGGAAATATTAGAAGCAATAAAAGAAGCTGTTTCAATCCCAATAATTGCAAGAATTAGTGCCGATGAAATGATTCCTGATGGAATAAAATTGGAAGAAAGCATTGTATTGGTTAAGGAGCTTAAGAAAATAGGTGTAGAGATAGTTCATGTTTCTGCAGGAACAGTTTGTAATACTGCACCTTGGTATTATCAGCATATGTTTGTACCTAAGGGTAAAACGTGGGATTTTGCCAAGAAGATACAAGAAGATACAGGAGTTTTAGCTATGTTCTTAGGACAAATAAATACGGTTAAGGATATTGAAAACTTAAAGGTAAATTATGGTGCAAAATATATTGCTCTAGGTCGTGCTCTTATTGCTGACGAAGATTTTGTGGGGAAATATCAGGGTATTATTAAGGAGAATATTAGGCCTTGCTTGGCTTGTGCCGAAGGTTGTTTGGGGGGAGTAAAAGGAGGAAAGGGCTTACAGTGTTTGGTTAATCCAAAAGTGGGTACTAATGTGATTCAAGGAAAAAAAATATTAGAAAGAAAAAGAGTAGCAATTATTGGAGCAGGATTAGCAGGTTTGGAGGCTGCTGTTGAGTTGAAGAAAAGAGGTTATTTGATTACTCTTTTTGAGAAGAACCAAGTTGGTGGGCAGTTTAATCTTGCATATTTGCCTCCGCATAAACAGTCTTTAAAAAAGTTAATAGATTTTTATTTTGATGAGGTTGATTTTTACAATATTCAAATAATTTATAAGAATGCTGAAATTTCGGATTTATTATCTTATGATGAAATAATAATAGCCTCAGGTTCAAAACCAAGTGTTCCTCCTATTAAGGGATTGAAGAATTATTATTGGGCAGAAATTTTAAAGAAACAAAATACTCCAACAAATAAAAGAGTAGCTGTTATTGGTGGTGGTTTAATAGGTACTGAGGTTGCTAACCATTTGCTAGCTAATAATAATGAAGTATTTGTTTTTGAAATGCTTGAAAGCGTGGCAAATGGTATGGAAATGATTGAGCAAAAATTAACATTAAAGGCATTTCAAAATGAAAATATTATGATTTTTACATCTGCAATAGTGGAAGAAATAAATGGTGATAAAATAATTTTTATTAAAGATAATATAAAACAAGAGATTGAAGGCATTGATATGCTAGTTGTTGCTACAGGAATGAAAAAGGATGTTCCTTTTGATAGTGGTGAATTTAATAAGGAAATACATGTCATTGGAGATGCATCTAAAGTAGGAAAAGCTCAAACGGCTATTTTCGATGCGTATAGTCTTAGTCAGAGGATTTAGGGAGAGCTATAGCCAAAAAAATACTAGAAATAAACAGAATAAACAGAATAAACAAATAACCAATTCAACAAATAAACAAATAAACATTATTATGAAAATAGCATTTACAACAAAAGGAACAGATTGGGATTCAAATATGGATGCCCGATTTGGAAGAGCAGAATATTTTATGGTATTCGATGAGGATAAAAAAACATTAACTACAGTAAGCAATAAGGATGTTGAGAACGAAGCTCATGGAGCTGGACCAAAAGCCGCTCAGAAAATTGCTGAAATTAAGGCTGACATATTAATTACTGGTAATGGACCAGGTGGTAATGCTGCAACAGTATTACAAAAATTAGGAACTACTTGTTATATTGGTGCAGGTGATATGACTATGAAGGAGGCTTATGATGCTTTTAGAAAGGGAGACTTAAAAAGAATTTAAAATTTCTTACAGTCAATAATAAATATAACTACAAAGGCTAGGTCATTCGACCTAGCCTTCAATCTTATATAAGATTTTGTATCTCTTATTTATTTCCCCAACAAAATAAGAAATATGATACACACATTCAGAGATATAAGTTGTCTTGCTGCAGTGTTAACCAATAGAATCTACATTAAAGCACAATTTTGTGATCATATTATAGATAAAGATACAACCTTATATGTCATAGAACTGCAAATATAGTTAAATATGAAACAAAAGTCAAGAGAAATTTTATATTTCTCATCTTTTTGACCATAAATTAGTATTATACATGTAAAGATAACATTAATAATCAAGTATTTAGATACTTAATTGATTTAATTTTAAATTATATTAGTTGTAATTTCTCTATTAATTCCAATGTGTCAGGGTTATAAACTTCTATACTGATATGCTCTCCTTCAATTTGGAATATTACTAAAGCAAACTGTGCTGAAAATTTATTCAAATTATTCGACCAAGGTAATTTCTCTTCTGCGTAATAAGGAGCGCCTGCTGCTCCATCTACTATTTGAATAAATGGTCTTTTAAAGCTTATTCTCTTGCCTTTCCAATTCTCAGGATAAATTTCAGAATTATTGTCAATAGTTAATCGAGTATAATTATGTTCATCGCCAGTAAGTAATATTCTAAACTTAGTGCTTTGATTTACAAGAATATCCAGAAATTCATCGCGTCTTTCAATTATTCCTTTGTCTACAGCCTTGCCTGCAACATATGGTCTAACTTTATTATCACCTTTGTACCACATATCATTATGAGAGTGACCTCCATTTGGGAATGCAGGTGTGTGAATACTTACAAAAACATGTTTAATATTCTTATCATTCTCATAATTATTTATTTGCGTCTTAAGCCATTTTAATTGATTATCCATAATATAACCATGCACATTACCTCCAATTTGAGGAATGATATTTTGATTTGGGGTGTACCAATAGTTTGAGTTCATTACTATCATTGCTGTATTGCCATAAGTGTATGAATACACGTTTTTCTTATAGCTAGGGAAGTCAGTTTCATTTTTATTTGGATCATATATAGATCCATCTTCGCTTTCTGGCCCATTATTATTGTTTTCAAAAAATTCCCCAAAAACAGCCTCTGCAGATTCAGTTTCAAAAGGGAAATTATCCACTGATAAATACTTTTTCTCATCGCCATAGTTCTTAAGAAATGCTTCGTGATTTCCCATTCCTACATTTAGCGGCATGCTTCTAAAGTATGGTGACATAGTACGTAGCCAGTTAGTATATTCAAAGCGCATTTGCTCTTTGTCAGACTTATAGCCATTAATCATATCACCAGTAAATTGAAAGAAATCTACATTCTTATAATTTGCCAAAGCCGCCATTTTACGCATAATATAAGCATTATGTCCATTTGCTTGGCTCTCTCCTAACTGAGTGCCCCCACGACTGTCGCTGG
>QMPB01000233.1 GCA_003648395.1 Bacteroidota bacterium | reverse complement strand
GCATATAAATATGTTGCCGAACAAGTAGCCTTTGGCCCTCGTGTGCCGGGGAGTGCTGCCCATAAAGCTTGTGCTACATATTTTATTAATTTCTTTGAAAATTTAAATATAAAAGTCTATCAGCAGGATTTTAAAGCTAGAAGTTTTGATGGTAAAATATTGCTAGGAAAAAATATAATTGCAGCAGTAAATCCAGATGCTCAGCAGCGAATATTATTGGCAGCTCATTGGGATTCGCGTCCTTTTGCAGACCACGATAGTAATAAGAAAAATCATTATACACCAATTGATGGAGCTAATGATGGAGCAAGTGGAGTTGGTGTTTTAATGGAAATTGCTCGTCAGATGAGCATTCAAAAACCCAATATTGGGGTTGATATTATACTTTTTGATCTAGAAGACTACGGTCAGCATGCTAGTGTTGAGAGAAGTGTGAACGGTGCAGAAACTTGGTGCTTAGGCTCGCAACATTGGTCTAAAGATCCTCATATTGCAGGATATGATGCTCAATTTGGAATACTATTGGATATGGTAGGTGCCGAAGGAGCAACATTTGGTTATGAGTATTATTCGAATCATTATGCACCAGGAATAATACAAAAAGTATGGAAAACAGCAGCAAGTATTGGCTATGGCGATATTTTTAGAAAAGAAGATGGTGGTGGAGTTCTCGACGACCATGTGTTTATCAATAAGTATGCTTTTATTCCTACAATAGATATTATTCATCACTCACCAAGTACTACTTCAGGATTTTTTGAGCATTGGCATACTCTGGAAGACGGAATTGATAAAATATCAAAGGAGAGTTTAAAGGCTGTTGGCGAAACAGTAATTCACGTTGCATACCTAGAATAGTCGCTTTTGTAATTTGTGTTTTATTAGGAAAAAGGTGTTAGTTAAATATCTATTTTTACGCTTCGATATGTTATCAATAATATATTTCTAAGTAAATACAGTTTCTATGAATAAATTATTACTAATTTTACCTTTAATTATACTGATTTCTTTTAGTTGTGTTACTTCTAAAAGCTTATCCAAAAAGGCTACAGTTCTTGATGAAGCTGGAGAATATACTGCAGCAGCAGACCTTTTTTATCAGTCTATTCAAAAGAATTCTCAGAATACTACTGCTATTATAGGACTAAAACGTACAGGAACAAAAGTCCTTAATGATTATCTTAAAAAGTTCTCCCAATATTCAATTCAAGAACAATACGAAAAAGCAACTTATGCTTATTTGGATGCAGTGATTTATCAAACTAAGCTAAAGGGTGTTAATGTTATAGTTGAAATACCCTATAGTGCTCAGGATAATTATAAGAATGTACTTAATCAATACCTTACAACTAAATACGATAATGGATTAAAGCTTATAGAGATTGAAGAATTTGATGATGCAGAAAAGTGTTTTAATGAGGTATATAAGTTTGATGAGAGTTTTAAAGATGTTGCTGAATTACGAAATATTGCATATTTGGAACCTTATTACCGAAAGGCTGAGGAATATAAAACTCAAAAACAATATAGAGATGCTTATAATTCGTATTTGGTAATCCTAGATAGAGTAGGGAATTATAAACAAACAAAAGAACATCTTGAACTTGTTTTAGTTAAAGGGCGTATATACATTACTATGTCTAGTGACGAGCAGAATAGGTATAGCCGCTACTCTAAAAGCATTAAGCAGCAAGTAATAAACTCAATTGTTAAGATTAATGATCCATTTATTAAAATTGTTGATAGAGAGGATATTGATAAAGTAATAAAAGAGCAGGAATTGATATTAAGTGGACTTAGTAGCAATGATATTGAAATTGGAGAGATTGCTGGAGCTCAATATAATGTAGTAATTGATGTTATAAACTATTCGGTATCGGTTTCGCCACTTAAGAAAGAAAAAATAAAAGGATTGGAATCATATAAAGAGAAATATAAAGATTCCGAAGGAAAGCAAAGAACTAGAACAAAATATACAAATGTGTATTATTATGAATATCGTTCGACTCGTACATTGGTAATGTCGGTAAGTTATAGAATTGTGTCCTTAAGCACTTCCGAAATTATTGCTACAGATATTATAAAAAGCAGCTTGAATTCTAAAGTGCATTATGCAACTTATAGTGGGATAAAAAAGCAATTATATCCACCAGCAAATAAAAATGGTTATGTTGGCAATGGTTATAGAGCTCTGCAGAATTTATTAGCTGCGGATAGGGATCTTAAACCTGCTGCTATACTTGTAGAGGAGTTTAATAATTATTCGGGGAATAGTATTGCAAATAGTATTGTTACAAAACTTAAATAATGAAGATATTTCATATAATAATTTTCTTTTTCTTATTAGGGATTGTATCATGTGGCTCCATAAAGGAAGATAAACTTGAAGCTAATCAAATGGCTGCTGCTCCAGAATGGGTTAAAAAAAGGCCTGTTTCTCAATCTAATTATATTGGAATTGCAAAAATTAATAAGGCAAACTACTCAGACACATATAATCAAGCTGCAAAGAAGATGGCTTTAAATGATTTAGCCTCTGAAATAAGTGTGAAGATAGAGTCAAATACAATTGTATCATCTTCTGAAGATAACTCTGGTTTTAAATCAGATTTTTCTAGATATATACAAATGGAAATGCAGAAAGATTTGGAAGGATATACTCTTGCTGGAGAATATGAAACTTCAAAGATGTATATGATTTATTATCAACTTTCGAAGAGCAAATGGAAAACAATACAGGCTCAACGTAAGAGGGCAGCTGCCGAAAGAGCTTATTCATTATATGAGCATGCTCAGCTTAAAATTTCTAGTTTGGAGTATAAGTCGGCAATAAAAACACTTACAAATGCCATTTTGGAGATTAAGAAATATTGGAATGAGCCTGTTTTTTATAAAATAAATGAAGAGAATATTAGACTTGATAGCGAAATCAGAATACAGCTGACCAAGATATTATCGGAATTGAAACTTCAAACTAATAATCAAACAATTATACTATCGCCAGAAAATAATTTTAAATCAGAACTTGAGATAGGAGTTGTGAATAGTAATGGAGATTTGTTGAAAGGGCTGCCCATTAGGATTGCATATAGAAAAACAACTATGCCATATGAGACAACATTATACTCTGAGCTTTCTCCCTTGAAAATTACTCTTGATAATATTAAGTATAATAAGAAGAATACAATTGTAAGAGTAGAGTTGGAGAAAGAAGGTGTTATTGTAGTTAGTAATGAGGATAAGAAATTGCTGAAATTTATTTATGATGCCTTTCAAGTGAATCCAATTAATGTAGAAGTGAAGTTTAAGTTGCCAAGAGTATTTATTAAAAGTAATAAGAGCACAAATAATACTCATTATATAAAGGAAGCAATAGCGCAATCGCTAGGAGATAAAGGTTTTATAATGGTTGATAAAACTGAAAGTGCAGACTTGGTTTTGATTTGTAAAACTTATGAAAATAATAAAAGTGATAAGAATAAAGTACAAATAGCGTATGTATCTTACTCTGTTGATGTGCGAAAAAAAGAGGATAGTTCTTCGATTTACACTTTCTCATCAGATAAATATAAAGGAGCAGATTATGAGTTTAATTCTGCATTGGAAAAATCATATATAAAGATAGCTGAAGATATAAAAAATAGTTCTTTTGAGGATTTATTAGAGACAATCTTAAATTAGCTACTTTTGGCAAGGTAAATGTATAAAATAGAAATTAATATATTAATAATTAAATAAATAAATTATGAAAACAATTACAAGTAAAATTAGTGTTATAGCTTTCTTGATGGTAGCGGGATTTATTATGGTTTCTTGCGGAAGTTCTAAGAAAGCTGTAGAATCAGTTGATAAAAATACTGGAGGTTTTAATGAAATAACTATTCCATGTGCAAATGATGGATACTCTGATAAGAAATTTTTTAGAGCTTCAAGTAGTGGAAATAGTAAAGATATGGCTACCTCAAGAGAGAAAGCTTTATTGATGACAAAGCAGCGTTTGGCTACTTTAATTAGTTCTACATTAAAATCAGTAACAGAGCGTTATGTTAACGAAATGGATGCTGCTGATGCTACAGAATTTAACCAAACATTCGAAAATATGACTAGAGATGTTGTAAAGCAACAACTAATGGATGTAAGAGTTATATGCGAAAAAACTGGTAGTAAGGACGATGGATCTTATGAGACTTTTATAGCTATAGAAGTAGAAAAAGAAACTATCTATAATGGCATTGATAAAAGTATTTCTAATGATAAGAAAATGGAAGTTCTTTATGATAAAGAGCGTTTCAAGAAAACTTATAATGAGGAAATGGATAAGATGTAATATTCTTTTTCTTCAAAAAAACTAAAGCATCTACATTAATTTGTAGGTGCTTTTTTTAGTTTCAACCCTGGGTATTAAGATTGATTTTATAAACGAATAGATAGGTCTAATTTACCGCCTAATCCAAATTGTACTATTTTCTGTAATGTAGATAATCTTACTTCTTTGATATTGTTCTCAATTTTTGAAATGTAGGATTTTGTTGTGCCAACTTTTTCTGCTAATTCTGCTTGAGTCATACCCTTTTCAAGTCGTGCCTCATGGAGCATAGTGCCCAATTTAAAGTTCTCAAACCCACTATCAAGCTCGTCTCTTTTCTCAGTGCCTACTTTACCATAATGAATATCCTTAAACTCACTAAGGGTCTTACTGTTTTTTATTTTCATAATTATATTCCTCCATAATTTTAAGTGCTCGTTTAATTTCAGATTTTGGCGTTTTCTGTTTCTTCTTTTGAAATCCATTAGCTAATATTATTAGCTTTCCGTAATCAAAAAAACAAAAAATTCTAAAAATATCATTGCCTTGCTTTACCCTAATTTCATACAACCCATTTGTTGATTCGATATGTTTAAGGTAGTTCTCAGGCACCCTTTCCAATTCTTCAATTAATTCAATAGTTCAAATGATTTTTACTTTTACTTTATCCGTTTGCTTCAAGAAAAAATTCTCGAAATAATCTTTATAAAAAATCGCAGTCCTTTGTTTCGACTTTATTTTCATACTGCAAATATACAGAAATAGTTTCACTATTGGGCAACATTATTCATAAAAAAACCAAAAGCATCTACATTGATTTGTAGGTGCTTTTTTTGTGGGTTAAAAAAATGCACTATTTCTTGTAATTATAAATATCAACAAAAAACCTACAAATAATAAATAAGGTAAGACCAAGAGTTGGTGCTATTAAAGCATAGGAAAATCCATCTAGAGAAAATATATATAAAAATCATATCCGTTTATAGTTAGGTATTTTGTAGTACCAAATATGTAATTTTGATAATAGCAAATAGCAAATATCTTTGTATAAATACTTTACTTTTGCCGCTTATAATTAAAAAAATAAGTCGGGATGAAAGGAATCTTTAACCCAAAGTTTTTCTCATTATTAAAAGGAGGAATAGATAGTAAGCAAATATCTACCGAAGTATTATCAGGGATAGTTGTTGGAATTGTTGCGCTACCATTAGCTATAGCCTTTGCTGTAGCATCAGGTGTATCGCCTGAGAAAGGAATTATTACAGCAGTAATTGCAGGGTTCTTAATTTCATTTTTAGGAGGAAGTCGTGTTCAAATTGGAGGCCCAACAGGTGCATTTATTGTAATCGTCTATGGTATTGTAGAAAAGTTTGGAATAGATGGCCTTATGATCTCTACTATTATGGCAGGTTTCTTCCTTATAATATTTGGGCTATTGAAATTAGGCACATTATTAAAGTATTTTCCACATCCTTTAGTTGTTGGCTTTACAAGTGGGATAGCATTAGTTATTTTTTCAACTCAGATAAAAGATGCTTTAGGACTTCCCATTGATAAGGTTCCTTCTGATTTTATTGGAAAATGGGTGATGTATTTTGATAATATCAACAGCATTAATATTACAGCATTACTAATAACTTTAGTAACAATAATAATTACGATATTCTCAAAAAAGATAACATCAAAAATTCCTGGTTCGTTTATATCTATTATTCTTATTACCTCATTAGTTCATATTATGGACTTGCCAGTTACAACCATTGAAACATTTTTTGGAGAAATACCTAGCAAAATTAACTTTAGCATTCCTAATATTGAGTTCAATAATTTACAACATTATATTGCTCCAGCACTTACCATTGCACTATTAGGAAGTATAGAGTCACTTTTGTCGGCAGTTGTTTCTGATGGTATGATTGGTGGTAAGCACCGCTCAAATACAGAACTTATTGCCCAAGGAATTGCTAATATTGTTACTCCTTTTTTTGGTGGAATTCCAGCAACAGGTGCTATAGCCCGCACTGCCACTAATGTAAAAAATGGAGGAAGAACCCCCATTGCAGGTATGGTGCATGCTATTACTCTACTATTAATAATGCTATTCCTTGGCTCTTGGGCCAAATTAATTCCCATGTCGTGTTTAGCAGGAATATTGATGGTTATTGCTTATAATATGAGCGAATGGCGCTCTTTTATTTCAATATTGAGATCAAGTTATTTTGATATCCTTGTATTATTATCTACATTTCTATTAACAGTATTTGTTGACCTTACAGTTGCAATAGAAGTTGGCGTAGTATTATCAGCACTTCTTTTTATGAAAAGAATGTCGCAGTTTACCGAAAAAAGAATTAATAATGTGATTGATTCAGACTTAATAGAAGACTACTCCAAACTTCCAAAAGGCTTAAATATTTATGAAATAAGTGGACCTTTATTCTTTGCTTCTGCAACCAAATACTCAGGAATAATTGAAGAAATTGGTCTAAAAAGTAAAATACTAATTATAAGAATGCGACATGTACCATTTATTGATAATACAGGCCTGCATAACTTAATAGAAACACTTAAAATACTTAGAAAAGAAAAAATAATAGTAATTCTTTCGGGAGTAAATAGTGAAACAGAAAAGGAATTTGCAGATACTAATATTTATGATTTGGT
>QMPB01000232.1 GCA_003648395.1 Bacteroidota bacterium | reverse complement strand
TTCATTAGTGGAAGACTTAGGATATTCAAGTGATTACTTAGAAGCTTTATGTTTCCTTATTATAGGTAATGAAACCTTGAATAATAATCCTTCTAATGTACCAAATGCTACAGGTGCTAAAGGTTTTGCAATATTAGGACAAATTAGTCCTGTTTTAAGAAAAAGGTGAAGAGATGAAATATATTTTTGCCTATGATGGTGGAGGAACTAAAACTCGTCTAAATGTAATTGATTTATTAGGAAATATTCACTTTGATAAATCAACGAGTGGATGTAATGTTTTTAGTTCTGGAGATTTAGAGTTTATAAGAATAATTGAAGGGCTATTTAAAGATGCAAAAAACACTCTTAATTTAAATGATTCTGATATTTTATATATAAGTTTAGGACTTAGCGGAGCGGATTTAGAAGAGGATTATAAACATCTCAATAAATTATGTCAAAATATTTTTAAGGGAATTGATTTTTTTATTAAAAATGATGCTTGGATAATATTAAGAAGCGGACTAGTCACACCTTATGGAGCGGTTTGTATCTGCGGAACGGGAACTAATTCTGCGGCTATTAATAAAGATGGTAAAGAAGCTATACTTAGATCTTTAAGTTATATCTTGGGTACATATGGTGGGGGATTAGATATCGCAAGAGAAGCTTTGCACTATGCTTTTAGAGCTAGCGAATTAACTTATAAAGATACTGTTTTAAGAATAAAAATACCAAAATTATTCCAAGTTAAAAACATGGAAGAAGTAATACCTTTATTTTATCCTAAACGTACTATAGATAAAAAAACCTTTGGAAAAATAACTGGGCTTGTGATAAACTCGGCTAAAGAAAATGATGAAGTATCGATTATGATATTAAAAGATATTGCGTCAAATTTGGCTAAACAAACAACAGGTGTTATTAAACAATTAGAAATGGAAAAAGAAAAAGTTCCTGTAGTAATTGGGGGAAGAGTTTTTCAAAGTAATTGTTCGGTTTTTATAAATACATTTGAAGAAGTTTTAAAAGAAGAAGTTAAAGAAGCTTATATTATAAAACCAAAATTTAACCCTGTAATAGGTGCTTACTTGTTAGCTTTAGATAGACTAGGTATTAAGCAAAGTCAAGAGATAGAAAATAATTTATTAAAAAGTGGAGGGAAACTATGAGTAAAGGCTTAAAAATCGTAACGATTGGTGGAGGAAGTAGTTATACCCCTGAACTAATTGAAGGTTTTATTAAACGCTATAATGAATTACCAATAGCCGAGCTTTGGTTAGTCGATATTTTAGAAGGTAAAGAAAAATTAGAAATAGTCGGAGCTTTAGCTAAACGCATGGTCGAAAAAGCAAATGTACCTATGAAAATATATTTAACACTAGACCGTCAAGAAGCTTTGAAAAACGCAGATTTCGTTACTACGCAATTTAGAGTAGGACAGATGGATGCTAGAGTGTTAGATGAAAGAATTCCCGCAAAATATGGTATGATAGGACAAGAAACTATTGGAGCTGGAGGTTTATTTAAGGCTTTAAGAACTGTTCCAGTAATCTTTGATATTATTAAAGATATGAAAAGATTATGCCCTAATGCTTGGTTAATTAATTTTACTAATCCTTCAGGTGTAGTCAGTGAAGCAGTTTTTCGCTACGCTGAATTTGAAAAGTTTATCGGAGTTTGTAATGTTCCAATTAACCTTACAAATCATTTTGCGGAAGTATTGAAAGTAAAACCAAAAGATTTAATTCCTTATTTTGCAGGAGTTAATCATATGTCTTATGTTTTAAATGTTTTTCATCAAAACAAAGATAGATTACCTGAAATACTAAATAAGATGGAAAGCGATAGAACAACAATGAAAAACATTGATGCTTTAGCTTGGGATCCTAAATTCATTAAACAACTAGGAGTTTATCCAAGTCCATATCATAAATATTATTACTATTATGAAGAGATGTTTACTAAATTTATGGCTCAATATAAAGAAGGTTCAACTAGAGCCGAACATGTTAAGGAAATAGAAAAAAGTCTTTTTGAAAAATATAAAGATATTAATTTAAAAGAAAAACCAAAAGAACTAGAAGAAAGAGGCGGAGCTTATTATAGTGACGTTGCTTGTAGTATAATTAGTTCTATTTATAATGATAAAAAAGAATACCACGCAGTTAACACAATAAATAATGGACATATTACCGACCTTCCAGATGGTTGTGCAGTAGAGATAACTTCAAGAATTACAGCACATGGGCCAATTCCTGTGTTTATTGGTAAATTACCAGATACAATTAAAGGCTCATTACAAAATGTAAAAGCCTTTGAACAGTTATTAGTGGATGCAATTTATGAAAGAAATCTTGAAAAAGCCAAGTTAGCATTGCAGATAAATCCATTTACCTCATCAATAAAAAAAGCATCTTTAGCTTTTGATGAATTGGTAAAAGCACATAGAAAGTATTTAGATTATTATTTTAAGGAGTCTTAATGAAATTATATAAATATCAAACAAAAGAACCTGTTTTTTATTTTAATACAAAAAAACAAGTTAAAATACCTAATATTTATAATGAAAAACCTATTAGGGGAATGTGGGTATCGAATGTAAATAATATTGATTTACCTACTACTGAAGACATTGATAATTATCGCATTAAAGTAATTGAAATGTTAGATACAGCTAAGTCTTTTAATATTAATACTATCTTTTTTCAAGTAAGGACTACAAATGATGCCTTTTATAGTTCTAAGTTAAATCCCTATAGTAGGTATTTAACAGGAAAAGAAGGAAAAAAACCTCCATTTGATGTTTTTAAATGGATAATCTCTGAAGCTAAAAAGCGTAATATTGAAATTCATGCTTGGTGTAATCCTTATAGAATTAGTGCTGATAGTAATTTATCTATCGAAGAATATCTAAAAACCTGTGATGATTTAAACTTTGCAAAGCGTCATCCTGAATATATTGTTTTAGATACTAAAGGAAAACTAATCTTAAATCCAGCTATTAAAGAAGTTAGACAGTTTATAATTGAATCGATGAAAGAAATTGTTGAAAACTATGAGGTTGCAGGTATACATTTTGATGATTATTTTTATCCTTATAGTGGATTAGATTTAAATAGAGATGATTCTGAACAATTTAAAAAACAATCTCTAAATATTGACGATTTTAGAAGAGAAAACGTCAATATATTGATTAGAGATATTCATGAAGCATTAAAAGAAGTTAATCCTTCAATAGAATTTGGAATTAGTCCTTTTGGAATTTGGAAGAACAAAAAAACTTTTGAATTCGGATCTAATACTGATCCTGCATGTACTGAAAGTTATAATAGTTTATACGCTGATTCAGTTAAATGGGTTAAGGAAGGATATATAGATTATATCGTTCCTCAGATTTATTGGGACTTTGAACATAGAATAGCTCCATTTGCGGATATCTGTGATTTTTGGGTAGAAGTATGTAAGGATACATCTGTTAAACTTTATATAGGACATGGAGCTTATAGACTCGGTAAAGATGGTGGGTTTTTAAATAAATATGAAATTGTTAATCAAGTAAAATACGCTAATCAATTTGACGTAGTCAAGGGCAATATATTTTTTACTTATAAGAATTTTATTGAAAAATTAGAGGCTTATCCTGGAATGTGTGAATTAAAAAAATTACTTAATGGGAGAAATTAGATATGAAGAAAATTAAATTATATATATTAATCGCTTTTTTGATTATTTTAAGTGGATTATTATTAAATAATGTAAATGGGTATACATCGCTTGTACCTCTTGTAAGAGATGGAAGTTATGTTTATCATTATTCATCTTCTGAAAAAGTAATGATTCCTGATTCTTATGATGAGCATGATACAGAATTTAGAGGTGCTTGGGTAGCTACAGTCTATAATTTGGATATTGCAAAATATACTAGTGAAACTCAATATAAAGCGGCTTTTATTAGTTTAATAGATGAATTAAAAGCTAATCATATGAATGCGATGCTTTTCCAAGTTCGCCCTTTAAACGATGCTTTTTATGAAAGTGACTACGCACCTTGGAGTCGTTACCTAATGGGAAGTGAAGGTTCGAATCCTGGATGGGATGTTTTAGCTTGGATGATAGATGAATGTCATGCGAATGGCATTGAGTTTCATGCTTGGATGAATCCTTATAGAGTAGCTAACACAACGAGTTCAAAAACAACTTATTTAGCTACTTTGGCTTCTAATAATTTTGCAAAACAAAACCCTAATTTAGTCATTGAAGGTGATATTGATTCACATGATAGAACTCCTTTAATTTTAAATCCAGGAGAACCAGAAGTTAAAGAATATATTCGCAATGTAGTAAAAGAATTGATAAATAATTATGATGTCGACGGTATTCATTTTGATGATTACTTTTATCCATATAGTGGAATTTCAAGTGATAACGCAACCTATGATTTATATAAATTACCAGGACAAACTATAGAAGATTGGCGCAGAGAAAATGTCAATGATGTTGTTCGTGGTGTTAAAGAAGATATAGATGCTTATAATGAATTATCTGGAAATTCTGTTAAATTTGGTATTAGTCCATTCGGTATTTGGGGAAGTGGTATTGAAGGGTATTCTAGAACTTTAGATGGTGGAAGTAACACTAGTCCTTATAACACATCCTCATATCTTGATCAATACGCTGATAGTAAGAAATGGGTTCTAGAAGGTTGGCTTGATTATATTTGTCCTCAAGTTTATTTTCCTTTCACGCATTCCACTGCACCGTACGCTGATGTAGTTGATTGGTGGGTTAATATTTCAAGAGGAACAGGTGTTGATGTATATATTGGACACGCTGTTTCTTCAGCTGCTATATATAATTGGGAAGGAACTGAAATAGCTGATCAACTAAAATATGACTTGCAACATCCTGAAATTAAAGGAGAGGTAATGTACCGCCTTGGATACTTGGATGATTCTCATATGCAATATGTTGTCGATAATTATTGGACCGAGACTCCAACAAATATTTATGAAGCTAATATACCATTTATTACAGTTACTGTAGATGGCGAGATGAGTGATGATATTTATATCAGTGATGTTTTAATGACACTTTCTTCAAGTGATACTATATATTATCAATTAGATGATTCTGATTGGACACTTTACATTTCACCTATCAATATAACTGGCTCTGGAGCGCATATTGTCTATATGAAAACTGTCGATGATTTTGGGGTTGAGAGCTCTGTTTCTTCATATAATGTCCCAATTCAATATTTAAATCCTGATATTCCAACTATTGAAGTAAGTGGTGATAAAATTGGAGAAAATTATCTAATAGGGGCAGAAATTACAGTCAATTCTACTAGCGAAGATATCTACGTCGCAATTAATCACGGTAGTGTTGGCGAATTTAATCTTTATACAGGTCCAATTACTTTAACTGATTCTGGTTCATATTTTATACGTGCAATAACAATTGATTCTCGGGGTACTGAAAGCGAGGAAGTTGATTTATATTTAACTCTTCAAGAAGAATGTTTTTCAGATCCGGTTATAAATATAACAGGAGTAGGTCAAGATCCAAATTATCAATCAGCTACTGTTTCACTAAGCGGTGAAACCAGTATGCAGTATAAGATTAATGATGGGTTATGGATTGATTATACTGAACCTTTTGAGTTAATCACTGAAGGGCAGTATACAATATATTATAGAAACAACGATGCTTGTATGGTTGAACTTTCTAAAGATATAGTAATTGACTCAACTCCACCAAGCGACGCAACAATTATAATAGATGGAACTTATGATGGAGAGAAGTTCTATACATCAGAAACAACAGTATCATTTTCGACTTCTGAAGAAAATACTGTGGTAATTTATCGCATGCACAATGGTAAGACTTGGTCAAGCTGGCAAGTTTATACAGGGCCAATTAATTTAGTTTATACAGCTAATTATACTTTCGAATATAAAACAATCGATGAAGCTTTAAATGAAAGTGAAGTTCTTTCTCGAAGAGTAAGGTTAGATATACCACCAACAGAAACAAATATCTATGTAATAAGAGATGGTGAAATCATAACTTATCACAATACAGATATTCCAATTGAATTACCAACTTATACTGAAAAATCAGAAGAAATAAGAGCTGTTTGGATAGCTACTGTTTCTAATATTGATATTGGTTTATGCACTTCTGAAGAAGATTATAAACAAAAAATTATCAATATGTTAGATATTATAGAAGCTAATAATTTTAATACGATTTTCTTCCAAGTTCGCCCTATGAATGATGCCTTTTATGACAGTGACTACGCACCGTGGAGTCGCTATTTAACTGGAACTGAAGGGGTTGATCCTGGTTGGGATGTTTTACAATTTTTAATTGATGAAAGCCATAAACGAGGAATAGAATTCCACGCTTGGTTAAATCCATATAGAGTATCTACTGGAACTGGTTCTAAAGAAGATCAATTAGCTTTATTAGCGCCTGACAATTTTGCTAGACTTCATCCTGATTTAGTTATTCAAGATAATAATGGAAAACTAATTTTAAATCCAGGAGAAAGACAGGTACAGGTATATATTCGTAATGTAATCGAAGAATTAATAGCCAAATATAATCTCGATGGTGTTCATTTTGATGATTATTTCTATAGCTATGGAGGAATTCCTTTATCAGCCGATGAAGATTTATATAACAGATTAAAAGAACCAGATGAATCACTAGACGATTGGCGTAGGGAAAACATCAATACTGTAGTAAGAGAAGTTCATGAAATGATTAATGAATATAATCAAAATCATGGAACTCATATACGCTTTGGAATTAGTCCATTTGGAATTTGGAAATCAGGTGGTGAAGATGGTAGTAATACTTCATCATATACATTACAATCATATTCTGATCAATATGCAGACTCACGCAAATGGGTTATGGAAGGTTGGGTAGATTATATTTTACCGCAGTTATATTGGGAATTTGATCACTCTAGTGCACCTTT
>QMPB01000231.1 GCA_003648395.1 Bacteroidota bacterium | reverse complement strand
CGATAACAGAGCTATACCAACTAATAATCTCAAGTTGATCACCAATTTTTAATGCTTCTTCTTCATTTATCAATAACATATTCTCGCTATACTTATTGAAGAATTCATTCTCAGTACTCAACCAAAGCATTACTTCTTTACCATAATTAATGGCAAGTTTTTCAGTCTTATTTGGTATATGCTCTGGGATATTAAAATCTCCAATATCATTAAAGTCAATTCCTAAATCTGATGACATTTCTTGCATCATCTCCATAGTTAGAGAAAAAATATCAGAAATTCTGTCAATACCATTTTTAGAATCTTCATTATTATCAATTTCAGACTGTTCTAAATAATATATGCTACAATGTTTTGCCATTGTGCAGTGTTCGCACCATCTATCACAATAATTGTAAATTCCAGAAATTAATTCTGCTCCTTTACTTATTTCTTTAATATGCTTCTTAAATGTCTGTATTTTAGTCTCTTTTTGAGCCATATGTTATAACCAGATGTTGTTAATTAATATCTTACAATTCAAATAAGCTTTGCAAAGCTTATACTACATACATAGTTGAATATAATCAATTACGTCATTAACACAAAATGGTTACATCAAAATCCAATAATATTGATGTTTTTGAATAAATTTTAGAAAGTTCTTTAAAGGGATAATTTATATCTAAATTGCTAACTGATTTCTTATCTCATCCATCACCTCTAGAGCAGTAGTTAAGTCACGTAGACCAACAATAGTATGTGAATTGTCATCAATACATGCCGAAAGGCTTTCTAGTTCGGAAGTAAGGCTATCAAAACCGCTAGAATTATTCTCAAATGAAACTGTTTTGTTGTTTTTTTGCTCTTTTGCGCCACTTAGGATTTCTAATTTACTATCATGTAAATCAATATGAATAACACCTGTATTTTGGTAAAAAGCGGCTTTACTATAAGAAACAGAAGACAAACTGCTTAAGTTCAAGTTGGCAACGCAAGAATTGTCAAATTCTATTCTTACATTTATTAACTCAACTTTATCGCTAAAAGGATTATTAGTTCTAGTTTGTATTTTTCTAATACCAGAATCAACAAAACTTAGTATTAAGTCTATATCTTTAAGCAGTAGTCCCATTATTGGATTAATATTGCTTGATTGATCGGAGTATGCTAATGCCCTTCTTGTTTCTATAAAACTAGGGTTTTGTATATATTTTCTAGCTTTCTCAACCGCGGGATTAAATCTATCGCAACGGCTAATATGGACTTTCACTTGTGCTTCCTCTGCCAAATCCAATAATTTAGTAGCCTTTTGTATGTCTTGCAAGAAATAATCTTCAAAAAACAAATGGCGAGCACTTTTTATTGCCATGCTAGCATGCTCAAAATCCATGGGATGTGGTGCTACAAAATCTAGAACTTCTGCCTGTTCAATAATATCAATGGGACAATTATAATATCTCAAACCATATTTATTGGCAATTTTTTTAGCAAATATAGTATTATGGTCATACAATCCCACCAAATCAAAATCATTACTTTCCTTAATTCTTTCGATATGATGAATTGCTTGTTCGTTTAACCCAATAATTCCAATTCTCTTCATGCATTTGAAATTTAAGTAAAAATAAGCCATATTTCATATAAGTAAAACCCTTAAATTTGCCACTAATTAAATTCTAATTGTTAATAATTATACCATATAAATGACTGATACATATAGGCATAAAGGAATGAGAAAAGCTCTTGTTGAAGAAATTAAAAAGAAAGGAATAACTAATGAAGCAGTATTAAATGCAATTGGGAAGATTCCACGTCATCTTTTTCTTGATTCTTCATTCGATAGATTTGCTTATAATGATGTTGCTTTTCCCATTGGTTCTGGTCAAACTATTTCTCAACCTTATACTGTTGCTTTTCAAACAGAACTTTTAGAAATTACAAAAGGAAAGAAAATACTTGAAGTTGGTACTGGTTCTGGTTACCAAGCAAGTGTATTGGCCGAATTAGGAGTAAAAGTTTATAGCATAGAACGCCAAAGAAAGCTTTATGACAAAACTAGCCGCTTTGTTGAGAAACTTGGCTATAGAATAAATACATTTTATGGTGATGGTTATAAGGGATTGCCAACTTATGCTCCTTTCGATAATATTATTGTAACAGCAGGAGCTCCTGAAATCCCCAAGGACTTATTACTTCAACTTAAAATTGGCGGCTGGATGATTATTCCTGTTGGAGGCGAAGAAGGACAAATAATGACTAAAATAACTCGCAAAGGAGAAATGGATTTTGAAAAGAAAATTTATGGAGAATTTGCTTTTGTTCCTATGTTGAAAAATAGAGCTTCAGATTAATTATTTAATAACAAAATATGCTTAAAAAAGTACCCCACACTTACGTTATAGTATTCTTTATATTGATACTTGCGGCTGTTACCACTTGGTTTGTTCCCGGTGGAGAATATCAGAGAACCACAGAAGTTGTTAATGGTGTCTCTAGAACGATTATTGTAAATAACTCCTTCCAACACATTGAGTCTCAACCTCAAACATGGCAAGTTTTCTCAGCTTTCTTTCTGGGTTTTGAGAAACAGGCTGGAATAATAGTCTTTATACTTATGATTGGTGGCGCCTTCTGGATAATGAACCAAAGTAGAGCTATTGATGTTGGTATATTCTCATTCCTGAGGTTTACTAAGAGCATCGAACATTGGAAATTACTAAAAGCCGTCGGTGTAAATAATATTATTTTATTGCTTATAATGACAATGTTTAGTGCATTTGGCGCTATCTTTGGCATGAGTGAGGAAACCATTGCATTTATTATTATTATTGTCCCCCTTGCCATAAGTATGGGCTACGATTCCATTACTGGAGTTGCAATAGTGTTTGTTGCAGCAGGGCTTGGTTTTGCTGGTGCAGTTCTCAATCCTTTTACTATTGGAATAGCTCAAGGGCTTTCAGATTTACCTCTTTTCTCGGGTATTGGTTTTAGAATGTTCTCTTGGCTTATAATTAACGCTGTTGGTTTTACTATTATCCTTATTTATGCTAATAAAGTTAAAGCTAATCCAAAGAAATCACTTGTTTATAGTATAGATGACTATTGGCATAAGAGGAATACTACAGATAGTGTAGATGATATAAAATATTATACTCCTGTTAATGCTTGGATTTCTTATATTATTATTCTTGCTGCTATTATTGCTTATTCTGTAATTTATCCTATAACTATTTTAAAAATTGGAAACTCCCATATCGAAAGTTATGCTTTGCCTATTTCAGCAGTTTTCTTCGCTATACTTGGCTTTATGGGACTGAGAAAATCAGTACACTTCTTTATTTTAGTACTGCTGCTTTTCACAATGGTATATCTTATTATTGGAGTAATGGGCTACGATTGGTATGTGATGGAAATAGCAACACTCTTCTTTGTAATGGGTTTGTTTTCAGGTATAAGCATGCGATACGATGCTAATACAATTGTTAAACATTTTATAGATGGAGTAAAGGATATTCTGTCGGCTGCTTTGGTAGTAGGATTAGCAGGTGGAATAATTATAGTATTGCAAGAAGGAAAAGTTATAGATACTATTTTACACAATTTGTCACAGTCGATGCTAGGAATGGGTAAAGTTGGTACAGTAGAAATGATGTATGTAATACAGAATATTATTAATGTAATTATTCCTTCAGGTTCAGCAAAGGCTGCTCTTACTATGCCAATTATGGCCCCTTTTTCTGATGTAATTGGCATTAGCCGACAAGCAACAGTTATGGCTTTTCAGTTTGGTGATGGTTTTACTAACCTTATTACTCCAACCTCAGGTGTGCTCATTGGAGTACTTGGTGTAGCACGTATTCCCTACGATATTTGGGTTAAGTGGATTTGGAAACTAATAGTTGTAATGATTGTTCTTGGTGGTATTCTACTTATTCCTACTGTAACAATGAGTTTGGAAGGGTTTTAAAACAATTCTCTAAATATTACGTTTAAAGATTATATTTGCAAGCAGATGAAATTCAACTTTAATATATTATATGGTCTTATAATAACCTTAATATTAGCATCATGTGCTACTGTTGTTAGGCCTGATGGCGGGCCAAAAGACATTACTCCTCCAGTACCAAAAGCATATCATCCTGAGAATGGTAGTATGAATATGCAAAGCAAGAAGGTTGTAATTAAGTTTGATGAATATATTCTGCTCAAAAAGCTGACTCAACAACTTGTGGTATCGCCGCCAATGCCTAAAAAACCAGAAATAAGTATTAGTGGTAAAAATCTTGTCATTGAACTCCCTGATTCCCTCAGAGAAAACACAACATATACTATTTTCTTTGGTGATGCAATTGTCAATTTTAAAGAAAATTTGCCAGTGCATAATTTTGAATATCATTTTTCAACAGGTAATGTTCTTGACTCATTAATGCTTAAAGGTTTTGCCATTAAATCCTTTAATAATACAGCTTATGAAGAGCTCTTTGTAATGTTATACAAGTCGATGGATGATAGTGTTTTGTATAAGGAAAAACCATATTATTTAACTAAAACAGAAAAAAATGGAGATTTCTATTTAGATAATCTTGCCCCTGGTAAATATCAGATATTTGCTTTGAAAGACGCCAATAGAAATTATATTTATGATCAAGATGACGAAGAAGTAGCCTTTGGTGATTCATTAGTTATTCCTTATCATCATTCTGTTTTTGAGCCAGACACCGCTAATTCTAAAAAGAAAATTGATAAACCCAAAGACATTCCATTATATGTTTTTCATCCTAATGCAAAAGAAACAAAATTACTTAACAATAAAGATTTACCTCCATTAAAAGAATTATTTGTATTCAATAGAGGAGTTGGTGACTTTAAAATTATGCCATTAGATTTTATTTCTGACACTATTTGGCATTATGAAGTTTATGGGCAGAAGCGTGATAGCATCACTACTTTCTTTATGGGCTTAAAACAAGATACTATTAATATTGCCCTTTGGGACGGAGGTCAGGCTCTTGACACTTTAGAAATTGTACTTCAAAAGAAGAAAAAGAAGAAGTTTATTAGTAAAAGAGAGCTTAAAAAACTTGAAAAGGAGAAAGAAAAGAATAAATTAAATAAGTCAAAAACTAAGATAGAAAAAAAAATTTCCTATAAAGATAATATAAGAAGTTCTTTTCCTTTTTTCAGTGAAATAGAAATGAGGTTTAAAGTTCCTTTGAATGAGTATGATGCTTCAAGAATACATATTTATAGAGTTGTAGATACTTTATTATTCCCTTTTAAATCTGAGTCATGGATTTCTGACACAATAAATTTTATGAGAATTAGAGTTCGAGCGAGGTTTGATGAGCGTGAGCATTATAGAATGATAGTTCAGAATGACTGTTTTTTTGATATTTATCACTCTACCAACGATTCTATTGTTAGGAATTTCACTACCACTGAAATGCGAGAATATGGCAGCCTTGCTTTAGAAGTTAAGTATGACGAAAAACATCCTCTTATCATTCAATTATTAAATGCTAAGAATGCTGTTATTCGTGAAGATTTTATCTCAAAATCTAAAAAGATTAACTATCCGTATTTGAAAGAAGGGAAATATAAGATTAAAGCAATTGTAGACCTTAATGACAATGGTAAATGGGATACTGGTGATTTTGTCAACAGAATACAACCCGAGAAAGTATATTTTGTTACAAAGACTTTAAACATAAGAGCTAATTGGGATACCGAGCATATTTGGACTATTAAAGACTAATACTTTTATCATTATTTTGGCAATTTTGAGTATTTGTTAATAGCTCTAAGTTTTTCTACCTTTGTACACTTCTTTTCTAATTACTAAAAATAGGAGTTTCACAATAAAATACTGAACAATGAATAAAATTTTATTCTTATTTATTTATATTTTTACTTATTCTAGTATAACTGTTGCTCAGAAAAATACATCAGAGTATTACACAAATATATTAATGCTTAAGCTTAGACCTGAGTACAAATATTTGGCAACAAAAAACTCTATTGATAATGCTGATTTTCAAGATTTTGTAAGTAAATTACAATCTTATCAATTATCAAAAATATTCCCAAAGCATATTAGTCCTCGTCAAACAGTTAATGAATATGGTGACAGCCTTGTTGATTTAAGTTTATGGTATGTTCTAAATTATCAATCATCAACACCATCAGAGAAATTAATTCAACAAATAAAATATACAGGTATTTTCCAGTTTGTAGAACGCCGCTCTATTAATCATCTTTTATGGGTCCCCAACGATCCTAAAATTGGCAAACAATTTTATTTAGATGCAATTCACGCCTATGAGGCTTGGGATATTGAAAAAGGAGACACAAATATTGTAGTGGGTGTTACCGATACTGGTATTGACAAATCACATGAGGATTTAAAAGATGGAATAAAATACAATTACCAAGATACACTTGATGGTATTGATAATGATAATGACGGTTTTATTGATAATTTCTGTGGCTGGGATGTTGGAAATAATGATAATAATGCACAATTTGGACTAATTGGTCATGGCACTTTTGTTAGTGGTTTTATTAGTGCTGTTCCAAATAATAATATTGGAATTGCTGGTGTTGGTTATCATATAAAAACCTTACCAGTAAAAGTTGATGATACCCTTGGTTATCTTGCTAAGGATTATGAAGGAATAGTCTATGCTGCTGACCATGGTGTATTTGCTATTAATTGCTCTTGGGGAGGAACTCATGGCGATAATTATGGTAGAGAAATGGTTAATTACGCAACAAATAATAGAGGCTGTCTTGTGGTAGCGGCTTGTGGTAATAGTAATAATAATGTATTTCTTTACCCTGCTTCTTACGAGAATGTGTTTAGTTGTGCTGCAACAGATTCTAACGATGTTAGATGGGAATACTCATCTTATGGTTCTCAAGTAGATATTGCTGCACCAGGTACTTTTGTATATTCTACATGGACCTACAATTACTATATCTATTCGCATGGGACGAGCTTTTCGTCGCCTATTGTTGCTGCTGTT
>QMPB01000230.1 GCA_003648395.1 Bacteroidota bacterium | reverse complement strand
TTAAATCTTCAGTTTTTTCAGTAAATATGCCTACTTTTTTACCAGTCTCTAAACTTCCCTCCCCTATTTTCCTAAATTCAACTGATATACTGTCTAAAACTTGTTTAGTAGCTGGATCTATTACTTTATACTTATAGGTAAAAGCTTTACCTATTGGTGGACCACCTTCTCCTGCAGCTTTCTTAAAATATTCACGTATAGCAGCTATATTACGTTTATGTAATAAACGTTGTTCTTCTGGTGCAATAAATTGAGGTACATTTACAATCCCCAATTCAGATTTTGTACCTAATGTTGACAATGTACGTTCTAATTGTCTAAAATATTTAATTGTCTCTTCTAAATTCTTTCTAGCGTCAATTGTAAATTCTTCAGCGGGGCCGGCAAACCCACCAATTTGCAACCTATTATATGATTCCAAAGCATTCCGTAATTGAGTAACTCCCTCTAATAATGTTTGAAAATCCCACGCACTCAAAACTTTATCGCCCATTCTACGTAATAAATCAGCATCTTCAATTAATGCTTTAAGTTTAGGATCTAACTTAGCAAGCATATCAAAGGCTGCTTGCACTTTTTCAATAGGTGATAACATTTCGCTTACATCGCCAGCTTCTAAATCACCTATCAACATATCATAAATAGATTTAAATTTAGGCTTTATCATAGCACGTTGTTCTATTAAACGTGCTAATTGTTCAGGATCTCTATAAATACCGACTAATTTAGCTAAATCAGGCCTTATAAATTCAGTCTTTTTAGCACTATCCACAGCTTTAGTATAAATATCACTAGTATGACCTAAAGTATTTTCTATATTCTTAATATATCTATTAACAACAGCTTCAAATTCACGGTATGCGCGTTCAGCTTCTGGACCAGATCCCTCTTCCTCAATTTTTTGTTTCAAATCTTCCAGTCGTTTTAAAAAATACTCCCCAACTTCTTTCTTATAAAGCATCCAAATACGTACTAATCCGCCACGTTTTTCTTCAGGAAGCTTCATAATTGCTTCACGAATTTGCCTTGCTAAATCAGTAGATGGTCCTTCTTCCCTTGCTTTCTTTAATAATTCATATATTTCTGCACTATACTTCTTACCTTCTTTAATATCACCTAAGCCATAATATTTAACAGCTTCCTGAAACATAGCTTTCAAATTTCTAAATTTAGCCTCAGGTCTAGCAGACTTATGATATTCAGGAGCAAACTTTCTAAATTCTTCATAATTAGGTATATTTCCTCTTAACTCGCCCGCTTTCCGCAATTGTTCTTTTAATTTATTAATACTAGCTTCAGTCAATCCAGCTTCATTAATATATCTCTCTATTTCTTTAAGAGTTTGAAGCATTTGTTTATTTAATTCTTCATCAGACATACTATATATAATATCTTGTAATTCTTTATATGTATTATATAATCGTAATTTCTCTTTATTGTTCAATTCTTGGCCACGCTGAATTTTAGCAATAATATCTTTAATACGCCTATAATATTCATCATCAAAACCTCCTCCTGTACCGCCTCCAGCACCACCAGGAGGTGGGCCATAAGTCGGAGGCGCTCCTCCACCGCCTGGAGGCACAGCACCCATACCTCCACCGCCAGCAGCAGGTCCAGCGGCTAACCAGTGCTGAAATGTCTTTTCCCCTCCTTTAGTACCGCCTAAACGTTTATAATAATCTAATAATTCTTTACTTAAACGTTCAGCTGCTTGAGCCTCTTGCTCTGTTAATGTACCTAAAATTTCTTCAGCGCTTCTTTTAATTTCATTAACCGGCCGTTTCGGTAATTTTCTAATAAATTCTTCAGGTCCAAGTTCTTTCAACTGTGAAGTAATATAATCATAAATTTCTGGCATGTCTTTAAATAAATCTTCTGGTATAGGTTCGCCATTTCTAATAGCTTCAATAGTAGATGCAACAATACTTTGTGCTTTCTTAACTGTTTCAATATCTTCCTTAAATCTAGCCGGATCAAATTTACCTATGGGTATAGTAAATCGTTCCTCAGGTCGTTGAGTACTAACAAACAAAATTTCTCCAACTGCACCTTCAACATTTTTCAAATACACATTAACCTGACTTAAATAATCCTCTAATCGTCTTATAACATCTTTATCTACCTGACTAATAATATCTTTAGATTTTAATTCTTTTAATTTATCTTGTATTGATATTTGCCTCTTTTTAATATCTTCACTTATCTCTTTAAGTCTATTAAAAGTTTTAGTATTATAAATAGTTTTAATATCTGTTACTATTTTTTGTCCAGCTTTTTCATATAAAACATCTAAATGACCAGTAATACCACTTTCAAAATCTTCAATAGGCTTTTCAATTTCAGCTTTTGGAAACTTCTGTAAAAATTCCTTTTGTATTTTTCTATGTAATAATGTCCCACGTGCACTAGTTAATTCCATTAATACAGGATATTTTTTAGGCGCGCCAACCATTTCGGAAACAACAGCTTCTAATTGACGGCCACCAGCAAACGTTCCGCCTCTATGTAATGCGCTGGCTCTAAATAATTTATACAGCTCTGTCTCTTGTCCAGCTAGTTGACCACCTTCCGCCTTTTTCAACAAATTACGTAATGCCTTAGTCTTTCTTCTAATAATGACATCACTTAATCCTTCAGTTAAATCGTCTGCAGCCTGGGATACAGAATCTACTAATTCTTTAGTTTTAGCTGTATCATCTTTAATTTGTTTACTAATATCCCTACGTTGAACATCTTGATACCACTGTTCAACCTCATGAGAACTTATATTATAACTATTAATAATTTGCTGGTTTAATTCTTGAGTATTATCAATAAAATCCTTCATGCTTTTAGTAGGATCTACATTCTTAAATGCTGTTCTAATATACTCTTTTTGTAATGGAATTACCTTTACAACTTCACTAATTCTACGTAACTTCTCTTGAGTAACAGCTATAAATTCATAATAATTACTAAGAGAATTAGCAATTTCAGCTACTGTTTTCTCAAATTGCTCAGGCTTTACCTCACCACCCAATGTTCTACGTGCAAACTCTCTAGCAACAGCCATCATGTTTTTCCCGGCTTTAGATAAGAATTCAGCTTTAATCGCCTCCTCTTCTTGAGGCATCAAAGGAGGTAAACCGGCTTTTTCATATATAGGCTGTATTTTAGATTTTACACCCTTCATTAATTTTGGTAATGTTTCTAACCATTTATTAACATCCATTAAACGTTGTTGTAAATTAATATTCTTCTCAGCAGCTACTTGTTTTACTAAATTTCCAAATAAACTACCAGGACCACCTGTAATTCCACCTGTACCACGCAATTGTTTAACAAAATCTTCAACTTCACTCAACTCTTTATATCTAGTTTTAATTGCAGATAATACCATTAAACCATGCATACCGCGTTTAGGCGCCTCTGCTGCTTGTTCCATAGCTGAAGTCAATACATGCGCCGCTCTTGTAGCTTGTTCAAGTTGTTTAGCAAATTCTTTCCCTTGCTCGCCTTTTGGTAATATCAACTGTTCAATCGGTAATTTTGCACGCGTCCTACCAGCAACAGATTTTAATGTCTCCATACTAGTTCGCATTTGATATAATGGTTGTAAATTAGCAACAATAGTAGAAGGTATAGTTATCCCACGTTCAGACTCAGCTTGTTTTCGCACACGCTCCTCAGCCAAACGACGTAATCCTCCAGCTGCAGCAATATCTTGCAATAATGCTGCTTTAGTACGTCCTTCTGGCATTTCTTTCAATCGTTTAGCTAATGCTACTTCAGTAGCTTTTATCGCTTGACGTTCTATTTGCCTATATAACTCTTTAAAAGTGGCTTCTAACCCCAAATGACTGACAATACGTTTAATTAATTTTTCTCTATTAGATGATAAAGTTTGCAAATCAACATCAGGCTCGAATAGTTGTAATTCTCTTTTTAGTTGCTCAGTGGATAATTTTCCCAAACGTAATTTAGCTGAATTAATTATTTGTTGTTCAAAATCTAATAATTCATCAAAATCATCAGCATGCTTCTTTATAGCCTCCATAATAGTTTTAATACCGCCTTTTTTAGCGATATTCTCCAATACAATTGTCCCAACAGCCTTTACACCAGCGTGTTTTACGTCCATACCTTTTTGGATAATAAAACGCAAAATCTCATTTACTCTAGCAGAAAATTCTTCAACAGGTTTACCAGCTAAAGCTACACTAGCTTTAGGCCATTTTTTTAAAAATTCAGGAGATGGTGGTGCAACAAATTTACCAGTTCCTGCTAAACCTTTTCCAAATCCTGTTTCAACTTCCGAAATACGTAACAATCGACTTATTCCTTCTACTGTCTGGCCAGTATGCAATTTATATAATTGTCCAGAAATAGCATCAGTATATTTCTTTTCCCATAATTGTTGCCGTACCAATTCTTTAGCCATAGAATTAATAGCATCTTCCAAACCTGACGAGGCTTTAATAAAACCATGATTACTTTCATCAACTTTTTTTAAATATTCCGTTTGCTGCTCAGGGCTTACGTTAAATTTACTAAATACCTCTGGTAAAATTTCTGTTTTTAAAAACTCTTTAGACCATTTCTGTACAGCCTCTCTCCATTCTTTAGATCCTTTTTTAATATCCTTAGCAGCACTTTGATACGAAAATAATCCTTGCATAACTTCAGGCATTTTTAAATTCGCTACTTTCTCACGTATATATGGTTTAGTTAAAAATGCATAGCCTTGTTCAGCTGGGTGTCTCTTACCAAAAATATACGCCATCTCAGCTAAACTTTTAGTTTCGCCCTCTTTAATAGCCGTAAACACAGATCTAAATAATGTACGTACAGAAGTTACATCATCTTGTAATGCTTTATAATGAGCCTCTATCTCTTTACGTGATTCTTTTAATGCTCCAGTATGTATAAACAATGCATCACCGTCAAAATCTAATTTTTGTTCATGTGCTAAAAACTTAGGTGTAGCATCATTAATAACTTTTAATAATTTTTCAATGGCTTCAGTTAATGCTTTAGCTTTTTTAGCTCCTTCTTCAGTGCCTTTGGCCCACTCTTCCTCTCTACGTTCTACTAAACTTTTAATATCTTTTGATAAATAAACTCTTTTTTCTCTAGGAACAACACCAACATATTCCCTCAATGTGCCTATAATTTTATTCAATTTGGCCAAATCTAATTGTGGCATACCAGGCTCAGCTATCGCATATTTACTAGGAAGAGCAGATAGTAATCTAGCTATTCTAGGTTGTACACTTAAAGTACCAGTAAATGGATACCTAACAGATTCTACAAAAGCTTTGCCTTGTTTCTTAATCAGTTTTGCTAAAGTAGTCTCTTCTTCATTTCTTTCACCTGTACGCACTTTTATTCGCTGAGCCATGTGTGGAGATATACCTATTTCTCCCTCACGTAAAACCGGTAACCCTAATTCCCTAGCTCTTTTAATATATTTAAAATGTTCTCTCTTTAATTTTCTAAGATCGTATAATAATTTATGTAAACCAGGTATATCTAAATCAACAGCAAATTTAGTGTCTCTTAAAGTTTCAAGTAATTCAGCTAATTCTTGAGTCTTATCAGTGATAGCAACTATAGCTTTACCAGTTATAGCTGGCGTCACCCTTCTAAAAAATGCTTCCTCTATACCTTTCTTTTTACCTATTAAACTCTTACCTAACTCAGTAAAATATCTAACCTTCGCTTTACTTAAATTCTCCTTAGCTTGATTCAGTGCCTCTTCAATAGCTTCTTGTATTGATAATCCTATACGTTTAGCAAATTCAGTTAAATTGCCAGCCTCTAATTCAATATCAAAAATAGTAGGAGCTTTTTTCTTAGCTTCAATTCTACTAAGAAAAGTATTAATCATTTTTTCAAAATTGCCGCCAAAAAATTGTAATTTTTTAAGATACTGAGGCGTAGCAAATTCACGTGGTATTTTACCAGTTTGCTTATACATAGCTAATGCTGCGGTTAATTTACGTTCTTCGTCTATTAAAGATTGAGGATTAGCCCCAACCAATAAATCAGAAATACGTCCAAGCACTGTACTATACTTATACTGACTCTTAGTATTACGCTCTAATGCTTCCACAACTTCTTTTTCAGTAATAGCACCGCTAGTTTGATAAACAGCTGGTGCTGCTCTTTCAGTTAATGCTTTTTTAAATCTATTAACAACTTCAGACATCTTAGCAACTTGTTCTTCAGTAGGTCCTTGCCGCTCCCACACTCTAAATGTTTTTATATATTTAGTAAGTTCATCAACCAAAGCATTCCTAATAGTAGTAACAGTCTTTTCTTGCAATTCTGGAGTCTTGCCCACACCTCCAGACGCTAACATTTTATAATACTGCTCAACTTTCTGTGCAGCAGCAATAAGATTATCTAGATAACGACCTAAATTTGTTGGTGCGGCTTTACCTAACAACTCTTCTTGGTATGTTTTTCTAACTGCAGCGCCAGGAATATACAATTCTTCATATGCTTGCTTAGCGCCTGGCGTAGTGGTAGGGATTTTTAACTTAAATTCAGTGGGGAATCTAGCTAAATCGAAAATAGTATCTTTAAAATCTTCCAATGTACCAGTAGATTTTTCAAATTTACGGACTTCATCCAATGTTACTTCTGGTAGTGCTTTTAATAAACTTTCCTTAAATTGCTTCATAGACGGATCTAATAATTGGAAAGCTTTGATTAAATCCCATCCTTCACGCGAAGCAAAAGACAACGATTTACCAAGCTCTTTCATCATACTAGAACCTTCGCCAAAAATATCCATATATGCCGCAAAAGATTGATAATCAAGCTTTAAACCTTTTAAACCTTTTGCTATCTCTTCAGGTGACCACTCCTTAAACAAAGTTGGCTCTTCAATAATTTGTAAAAACTTTGGTGCTACAAATGATCTTATCTTTCTACCAAATTCAGTAGTAACTTTAGTGTAAACATCCCATTGTGATTCAAACTTACGTAATTTATTAATAGTAGCTTGATCTAAATCTGCTTTT
>QMPB01000229.1 GCA_003648395.1 Bacteroidota bacterium | reverse complement strand
CCGGTAAATACTCCTGTCATAACATTCACTGCATCAAGCTCTGTCATATAGCCTTTTTCAAAACCTTCGAGCTTTGAATCAAGTTCGTCAGCTCGTAATTGCTCATATGATGGGTTGTGAAATACTTCAACAGTATCACTAATTCCATATTGCTTTAAAGAGTTGTAAATTTTGTGTTCCAATTTCATAATATCTTTGATTTAAATACATTTCTACTTGAAAAACAAAGATAATAAACTAGCTCGTAAAATAAGATGATATATGTGACTAAATGTTAGATTCCTCGGTAGTTAATAAGCAATAATGAAGGCCAACTCACCAGTTCAATTTAAGGAGAGTATGCTATTAGCATTACTTATAAAATGATTCTATGCCTAGTTGGATTATCTCCCTTAGGGACGGTGAGAATATGATATCAGTAATATTGACTAATAAATAGCATAATTGCAAGCTTATAATATAAATAGTACTATTTTCGCGCCCTTAATTTTTACATTAGTTATTATGACAACAACAGCAAAAGATATAGAAATAATGTCGCCAGTAGGCTCTTATGAGATGCTTGCAGCGGCAATACAAGGAGGAGCAAATTCAGTTTATTTTGGAATAGAGAATTTGAATATGCGATCAAAATCATCAAAGAATTTTACTATTGAAGATTTAAAGAACATAGTAGAAATAGCAAATGCTTCCAATGTTCGTACCTATATTACTCTAAATACAGTTATTTATGACCAAGAGTTAGGAACTATGCGTCGTATTGTGAATGCTGCTAAGGAGTATAATGTTACAGCCATAATTGCATCTGATGTTTCGGTAATTCAGTATGCACGTTCGCAAGGTGTGGAGGTTCATATTTCTACTCAGAGTAATGTTACAAATATTGAAGCGGTAAAATTCTACGCTCATTTTGCTGATGTAATGGTTACTGCTCGTGAGCTTAATCTTACCCAAGTAAAAGAAATTACGGACACAATAGAGCGCGAGCAAATAAAAGGGCCTAGCGGTAAGCTTATTGAAATAGAAATATTTGTTCATGGTGCTTTATGCATGGCTGTTTCGGGTAAATGCTATATGAGTCTTGATCAAATGAACTCATCGGCAAACCGAGGAGCATGCCTACAACCTTGCCGACGCAAATACGAGGTAAAAGATAAGGAGAGTGATATAAAATTTGAGATTGATCAGGAGTATATTATGTCGCCTGAAGACCTTAAGACTGTTGACTTTGTGGATAAAATGCTTTATGCAGGAGTTCGTGTTTTAAAGGTTGAAGGTAGAGGTAGAAATCCTGAATATGTAAAAACTGTAACACAGGTATATCGTGAGGCCGTAAATGCATATTTTGCTGGGGAATATACAAAAGATAATATTGCTAAGTGGAATAAGAAATTAGCAAGTGTATATAATCGTGGTTTTTGGGATGGTTATTACCTAGGTCGCAAAACTGGTGAGTGGACAAAAGTTTATGGATCGCAAGCCACACAAAAGAAGAAGTATGTTGGCAAGGTAACAAACTATTTCTCAAAACTTGGAGTTGCAGAGCTTAAGCTTGAATCCCATGAACTTGAAGTTGGCGATAAGTTTTATATTCAAGGCGAAACCACAGGCGTTTATGAAGGTGTAATTGATGAATTGAGACTAGACCTAAAGCCAGTACAAAAAGTTGTAAAAGGTGACCTCTTTTCAATGAAAACTGCTGATCTTGTTAGAAGAAATGATAAAATTTATAAAATTGAGGAAACTATTGCACCTATTTTATAAACTTGCTGCCTGAAAATTGCATTTACTAATTGAACTTACAATTCTATCTTTTAAATAAATTAGTTATAAAATGTTGATTTTATTTTTATCTTTGGCTTATATTATCGACTTACTAACTATACTCTATGATCTCTAGGTTATTAATCTTATTTGTCTTTTTACTATCAATTAATTTTGCTTTTGCAATTGATGATGATTTCATTATTGATATTAGTAAAATTACAACACCATTAGATTTAAATGAGTACACATACTCATATTCTACATACGATACTAGTTCAAATATACACATTGCATTAAAGAAGGAGTTTGTATATGCTCCAACAGCAGCAAAAGGTATTAATCACAACAAAATATATTGGAAACGATATAGCCTAAATAATCCCTATAATGCGACCGTTGAACAAATTATTTATATCCCCTATGCGGTAATTAATACAATAATTGTATACAGTAAACATAATGATGAAATAAATCATATTGCATCAATGGGGATGTTGTATAAAAGAAAAGATAAACCTGTAGAGACTATTGGTTACCCAATTGTATTAAATCTTAAGCCTGGTCAAACAGATGTTTATATTTACTTCAAACATTTCAATCTGTCTCTTCGTACAAACTCTGTGCTAATAACAAAGAAGGAATTAATTAGTGGTCAGCGAAAGGATGAGAAATTTATCTATTTCTGGAAGGGTGTTTTTTATTTTACACTCTTTATTTCTCTCTTTCTTTTTATGATAACAAAGCTAAGAATGTTCATCTATTATTTTTTCCTAAATGCAGGAATGGGAGTATTCTTTTTGTCAGAAATGGGAGAAATAACGTTGTTTTTTGAGCTCATTCCTTATAATATGACTGCAAACCTAAAGCAAACAGGTATACTTTTGGCATTTGTATTCTTTCCATTATTGATTAACCAACTTACACCTATTGCAAAGCTACGACCTATATTGTGGAAGGTAATGTATTCAATTTTGGGGGTAGTAGCTTTTTTCTGGTTTGGCTGTTTATTTCCATATTTTCTGACTAATAAATTCCTGCTAATTACTACATACTTATATAATTATTATGCTCCATTTATGTTGTTTCTTCAGCTGTATTTTGTTTATGTAGCATTTAGAGCAAAAGAAAAAAATGCCACATTTGTATTTATGGGATATAGTGGATATGTATTAGCCTTATTTGTGTATGTAATTCTTCCGAATTTTGGGATTCTGAAGCCAAGTTTTCATATATATAATACCTTTATTTATGGATCACTTTTTGAAGTTACAATGTTTATGATAATGATAGGAAAAGAAACCCTATCAATGTATGATCAGCGGTCTCAATTATTAGTAAAGCAAAAAACTCATCAATCGGAAATAATAAATACGGTAGTCAAAAGTCAGGAAGAAGAGAGAAACAGAATAGGTAGGGAGCTTCATGATTTAGTAGGAGCTGATATTTCTGCCATTAAACTGAATATGCAACAAGAAGATAAAATGCTAAATAATATTATTGATAATACAATTATTCATATTAGAAATATTAGTCATGGTTTAGCTTCTCCGCAGCTTAAATGCGACAAATTTGTAGATGAGATATCTGACCTATGTTCATTGTTTTCGAAGCCAGGGTTTATTGTAAAATCGAATTTCTATAATTGGGTGGGATTTAATGATCAAGAGAAAATAATACATATTTATAGAATTATTCAAGAACTTATTAATAATGCGGCTAAACATAGTAAAGCAACTAATGTTTCTGTACAATTTTTTATTAGTGAAAACAATAAGGTTACTATTATGTATGAAGATAATGGTATTGGATTTAATTATAAGGATGCACATAAGAAAAAAGGCCTTGGTCTTGCGAATATTGAGAATAGAGTTCACCTTATTAATGGTAGTATGGTTTTTGACAGTTCGCCAAGCCTACAAACTACAACAGTAATAATAGAGGTTCCTGTATAAAACTACAGAGATAAATAAAAACTAATAAATTCTATTATTAAAAACCTTAAAACACTATATTTGCGTTTCAAAATCCATACAGTATGCACACAACAGAAGAATTACAACAAAGAATATTAGATTTATTTGGCACTCTAAATTATATGAGTGATCCTCAAGAGTTATATGAGCCAATACAGTACTCTCTTTCACAAGGAGGAAAACGATTACGCCCTTTATTAAGTTTTATGGCGTGTTCGTTATATGGTGGTAAAATTGAGGAGGTAACAAATGCAGCCATTGGATTAGAAATTTTTCATAATTTTACTCTGCTTCACGATGATATTATGGATAAATCACCTTTGCGGAGAGGAATGCCTTCTGTTTATAAAAAATGGGATTTGAATACAGCAATACTATCTGGAGATACAATGTTTGTTGTGGCATACGAATATGTAACTAATACTAAAGCAGAATACCTAGTAGATACATTAAAAGTATTTAATGCTACTGCTCGCGAAGTATGTGAGGGACAGCAGTATGATATGAATTTTGAAACACAGAAAATCACTACCATTGATAATTATATGGAAATGATACGATTAAAAACTGCTGTGCTTATTGCTGCGGCATTAAAAATTGGAGCGATTTCTGCAAATGCATCAAAAGAAGAGCAACAGCGTATTTATGATTTTGGGATTCTTATAGGTTTAGCTTTTCAACTTCGTGATGATTATTTAGATGCCTTTGGCGATCAGGTAGTATTTGGTAAACCAATTGGCAATGATATTGTTACCAATAAAAAAACCTACCTTTATTTAAGAGCTTATGAATTAGCAGATGCACAAAAAACTATTATGCTTAATGAGGCTTTTAATATCAATGATAGTAGTAAAAAGGTAAAAGAAGTTCTTGGTATTTATAATGAGTTGAACATAAGAGCTGAAACTGAAAATATTATTACTAAGCTTTATGATGAGAGTTTTGACCTATTGCAAAATGTTGATAGACCAGAGGAGGAAAAGGTAGCCTTTTACTCATTCCTTAAAAAACTAATAAAGAGAGAGGTGTAATTCGATGACTTTTTTAGAATTGTTTTTTTGAAGTGTAGCAAGCACTTGATAGCTTTTAAATCTACGTTAATGATATTTGTTATATAAATGCGTTATTTAAGGTGCGTTTGCCCTGGCTATTGAATACTTAAGTCAATAAATAAATTTAGGATTTACCATCTTTTAAAGCATCTAGTAGCTCGCTAATCATCATTGCAGTGGCTCCCCATATTTCGTTTCCATCAATATCGAAATATGGCGCTTTTACATATCTCCCTGAGGTTGATGTTCCAAAATTTTTATACTTGATATTATCTGAATTTTGCAGATCCGAAATTGCGACTTCTAAAATATAATCTACCTCATCAGTGTTAATTTTCAACTGTGGCAATTGTGGAATATAAGCTACAAACTGATGCACGCAGAAGTTGGTAACAGGGATTAACAAAGGTGTCAATTCTCCAATTATATCAATATTTTTCGATATCCCTATTTCTTCTTCAGCCTCGCGTATAGCGGTTTGCCTTAGGTTGATATCGCTAATATCTTTTTTGCCGCCAGGGAAAGATATTTGCCCTTTATGCTTTAGCAATTTGCCCGATCTTTTTGTTAATAATAGATAAAGCTCTCCTTTTTTCTTATATAGAAGAATTAAAACAGCACTTTGTATAATATTCTCTGTATTCTTATAGTCTTTAATGTCACTTTTGCGCATCTCTGGCGCCATTTTTAACTGAGAGGCTAAGCCTTTAGTCTTTTTTAAAAATATATTGTTGGTATTATTTTCTAATTTCATAATTATTTTTTGAATAAATAGGTCTCTTCGATGTCGTTAATATTTGAAAAACAGTATGTTACTAATTGTAAAATATATTTTAACATTTTTTTGCATTTCAGCATAATAATTATCATATTTGCCGAGAGTTAACAACAAATTTAAATATTTAAACATTACTATCATGAAAAACCTAATGAAAATTGCATTAATGCTATTTGCTGTAGTTGCATTTACAGCTTGTAATAATGCTCCAAAAGAAGAAGTTATTACAGAAGAAGCTACTACAGAAGTTACTACAGCTGATGATGCTACTACAGATGTTACTACAAATGAAGAAAATGCAGATGTTGCTGAAGCTACAGATGTAAAGACTGCAGATGCTAATGTAGAAGTTGATGCTAAAGAAGTAGATGGTGAAGTTCCAGCAGAAGCTGTTGAGGCTAATGAAGCTGCTGCTGCTCCTGAAAAAGAAGTTAAAGAAGTTATTGCAGAATAGTACTTCTTAAAACAGAATAATTAGTCTTTTAAATATACTTTAAAAGACTTTTTTTATGCTATAAATATTAACAGTATTTAATGTTTTATTAAGGCTTTATAATACGGTTGTACCGCAAAAAAGATTACTTTTGTAGCGTTAGTTAATTAGTGAATAAGGCAAGCTTCGGCTTGTCACATTATTGGTCGCTCACACTTTTTCCCCCGCGGTCAATAATAATCTGTGATTTTAGTATTAGAAAGGACAAACTCCCCGTTTGTCCTTTCGCTTTTATACGAAATTAGGTATTCACAAAATAAGACTAGGGAGAAATTAATACAAAATGAGTGATTTTACAATGGCCTTAATTTGTATATATTTGCAGCGATTATAATAAATAAACTTTATAATAAAACTAAATTGAAATTATTCTTAATATCCGTATTTTTATTATTCATTACTATTATATCTAATGGTCAAGATAGGGCAATGTGGGCTACTATTTGGAGTAGCAACACTGCTGCAAAAATTGATAATATAATTAATAATGCTTCTATAAATAATTTCAATAAAGTATTCTTGCAAGTAAGATATCGCGCTGACGCTATGTATATTCCCAACAGAAGTGACTCTGCTTATCAGAATAACGAATTGCGCTGTTATATATTGAAGGACCCTACTTTTGATCCATTACAGTATGCCATAGTAAAGGCCAAAGAGAAAAACATTGAGATCCATGCCTGGGTTCCTATTTTTGTAGTTACGCCACACGATTTAAGCAAAATTTCAGAAACTCATATATATAATACCCACAAAGAATGGCTTACTTATGACCAGTCAGGAGTAGTGATGGCATATAATTCTCATGAAGGAGCCTTTCTTGATCCAGGGATTCCTGATGTTCAGAATTATACCTTAGATATATTCAGAGATATAGCAATTAATTATAATATTGACGGCATACAGCTTGATTATATAAGATATCCCGATTCACTTTACGGATTTAATCCCATTGCCATTCAGAATTTT
>QMPB01000228.1 GCA_003648395.1 Bacteroidota bacterium | reverse complement strand
TGAGTTTGTAAGAATCCGTGATGAAATTAGAAGAGATTTTAAGGAGTTTTATGAGGACTTGAGTGAGAGAGTTATTACACAGAGATTCGCAGAGAAAACACAAAGAGACACAGAGGAAAATGAGGTGGAGAATTGAGAGATTGATAAGTAGAGAGCTTGAGAGGGTGTGAGGGTTTGAATGAGAGAGCTTTTACAGAGAGATTCGCAGAGGAAAATGGAATAATATGGATTGTTTATTCAATATATCCTTTTTTACTATATCTTAGTCGAGACATAATATTTATGCATTAACCTTTATACTCAATAATTTTGAAAGTACTTATTATAGCACTAATGCTAATTATCCAGTCCACTTATTCATTTTCTCAAAAGAATGGAATAGCTGCATTTCCAGATGACTTTGATGATAATATACGTGGTTATAATACTATGAGAGTGGTCTTTTATAATGTTGAGAATCTTTTTGACCCTCTAGATGATAGCTTGAAATATGACGAAAGTTTCACTCCTGAAGGCATGAATCATTGGTCGAAACATAAATATTGGGTAAAACAAAAGAAACTTGCTCAAGTAATTAGTGCTGTGGGAGGTTGGGAAACCCCTGCAATAGTAGGGCTATGCGAAATTGAAAACAGGCATACATTAATCAATTTAGTAGGTAATACTTCTCTAAAAAAGTATAAATATTCAATTATTCACCATGAATCTCCTGACAGAAGAGGAATTGATGTAGCATTGATTTACAGAAAAGAGAAATTTACACTTTTATATGACACTGCCTATCAAGTACGATTTCCATTTGACACAGCGTCTAGAACTCGCGATATTCTTTATGTAAAAGGTATCGCTCTTGAGAGTGATACACTACATATTTTTGTTACCCATTGGCCATCAAAATACGGAGGTGCTTTTGTTACCATTCCAAAGAGAAAATATGTAGCAAAAAAAATAAAATCTTTTACCGATAAAATTTTAGAGAAGAACACGAATGCCAAAATTCTAATAATGGGGGATTTTAATGACAATCCTAAGGATAAGAGCGTAATCCAAGGGCTTAAACCTAAGCCAATTGAAAGCTATAAATCCGGTGATTTAATCAATCTAATGCTTCCTCTTATGTACAATAAAATAGGAAGTCATTTCTACAGTGGCACAACAGGCAATGAATGGTCTGTATTAGATCAAATGATAGTTAGTTCGGGGCTTATTGATAAGAGTAATGGTATTAAGATAAAAGAAAACAGAGCTCATATATTCTCTGCAGGTTTCCTATTAGAGTATAATAAAGAAGGTTTACTTGTACCTAATAGAACGTTTCATGGCATGAAATATCATGGTGGTTTTAGTGATCATATGCCTGTTTATTTAGATATTGAGAACAAAATTAAAGAATAGGTCTATTCTATTAAAAATATTTAGCTCTATACGTTCTAATTTATATACTTTTGTAATATAAAGAACACTTATGGGAACAACACTTGAAGTAAAATCATTAGATAATTGGATAAATACAAAGAGCAAACCTTTGATTATTGGAGGACCGTGTAGCGCAGAGAATAAAGAACAATTAATGGCAACAGGTAGAGCTATTGCAAAATCTAATAAAGTAGATGTTTTTAGAGCTGGAATATGGAAACCACGCACAAGACCAGACGCTTTTGAGGGTGTTGGAGAGGAGGGCTTAAAATGGCTACTTGAATTAAAAAAAGAAACAGGATTGAAAACTACTGTTGAAGTTGCTACGCCTGAACACATTAATAGCGCATTAAAATATGAGGTCGATATTCTTTGGATTGGTGCTAGAACAACCGTAAATCCTTTTTCTGTACAAACATTAGCAGACTCCCTGAAAGGGGTAGATATTCCTGTAATGGTTAAAAACCCTCTTCATCCTGACTTAAAATTATGGATAGGTGCTTTAGAAAGAATCAATAATGCAGGTATTACTAAACTTGCAGCTATTCATAGAGGTTTTTATACATATGACAATAAACCATTTCGTAATTTACCAATGTGGGAAATTCCTATTGAGCTTAAACGTATTATTCCAAGTTTACCTGTAATATGTGACCCATCGCATATTAGTGGCAGAAGAGATTTACTTGCAAGTGTAGCACAAAAAGCAATGGATTTAAGTATGGATGGTTTAATGATAGAATCACATATTAATCCTAGTATAGCTATTACTGATGCTGAACAACAAGTTACTCCAGATTCTCTAAGTAAATTATTAAGTAAACTTATAATTAGAAAAGAATTTGGCTCTGCGGAATTTGAAAATTTATTAGAAAAATTAAGATTTGAGATGGATCAAATTGACCACGACTTAATCTCTCTTTTAAACAAAAGAAATGACAAAACGCGCTTAATTGGAGAATACAAAAAAGAAAATGCTATTACTGTACTTCAAATTGGCAGACTTAGAAAGATGATGGAAGAAAGATTAGAATTTGCAAATAATCTAAATCTAGATAAAACATATATTTCAAAGCTATTACAATTATTACATAAAGAGTCTATTCGTATTCAAACTAATATAATGCAAGAGTAATTTTTTTTCGTAATTTTATGCTCTAAATTTATTAGACTAATAATTATGGAAGAGTTCAAACTATACTGTGGTGGAGAATTCATCACTACCGAAAAAATATTAGATGTAGAAAACCCATTCTCACAAAAGGTTTTTGCTAAAACATATTTGGCAAGTAAAGAAAATCTTGAAACAGCAATTAATAAGGCTCTGGAAGTTCAAGACGAGATGAAGAATATGTCTTCATTGAGAAAATATGAAGCTTTAAGCTATATATCTAAATCATTAAAAGAACAATTAACTTACTTTGCAGAATTATTAGCATTAGAATCAGGCAAACCAATTATATATTCAAAGGGAGAGATATTACGCTCTGTTGAAACATTTAAAATAGCAGCTGAAGAAAGCAAAAGACTACCTGGTGAAGTTATAAGCCTTGATTGGACACCCGCAGGTAAAGGTAAGCATGGTATTGTACAATATTTTCCAATAGGTTTAGTAGCAGGCATTTCACCTTTTAATTTCCCAATGAACTTAGCGGTGCATAAAATTGCTCCTGCGCTAGCCGCTGGCTGTCCAATTATTCTTAAACCTTCTACTAATACACCTTTGTCTACATTAGCTTTGGCCAAATTAATAGATAAAAGCGGTTTACCTAAAGGGGCGGTTTCAATATTACCAATGGATAGAGCAACGGGTAATCAATTGGTAACTGATGAAAGATTTAAGCTTCTTTCATTTACTGGCTCTCCACACGTTGGTTGGATGATGAAAGCTCAGTCTGGAAAGAAAAAAGTTGTGCTTGAATTAGGCGGTAATGCTGGCTTAATAGTTACTAAAAGTGCAGACCTAGACATAGCTGTTAAGAAGGCTGTTATAGGTGGATTTGCTTATTCTGGGCAGGTTTGTATTCACGCTCAAAGAATATATGTTGCCAAAGAAATATTTGAAGATTTCAAAACTATGTTTATCAAACAAGTTGAGAAACTAAATCTTGGAGACCCTATGGATGATAACACTGAAATATCAGCAATGATTGACGAGTCTAACGCTAAAAGAATTGAAATTTGGGTTAACGAAGCAATAGAAGATGGTGCTCAAGTAATTTGTGGTGGCAAAAGAGATGGTACTTATTATGAGCCTACAGTATTAATTGATACCAAACCAAAAATGAAAGTTTGTGCATTAGAGGTGTTTGGTCCTGTGGTAACATTAGAACCTTTTACCAATTTTAAAGCGGTGATAAAGGAAGTTAATGATAGTGATTTTGGTCTTCAGGCAGGCATTTTTACAAATCAAATTGATGAAATGGATTATGCCTTTAATGAGCTAGAAGTTGGCGGTGTAATAATTAATGATGCTCCAATTTTTAGGGTTGACCATATGCCATACGGAGGAGTAAAAGATTCGGGTCTAGGAAGAGAGGGTTTAAAATATGCTATTCAAGATATGATGGAAGCAAAGATATTAGTTAGAGGATAGACAATGTAATACATTTGTAGCCTTATTAATTTTATCATCTTTTTCTTGCCCATTAAACCCATACTTACATTGATTAGAGCTAAATGTACGTCCAAGCATTAGCATCCCACTTCGGTCACACTCAGCGTAAACGCCGGGCTAGTAATCTATTCTATTTTCCACGACCAGTAAATACAATAAAAATAGTATAAATCAATATTTTAATATCCACAGAAATACTCATATTCTCAATATAAAGTACATCATATTTTAGTCGTTCTATCATTTCATCAACATTGGAAGCATAGCCATATTTTACTTGTCCCCAAGATGTTATACCTGGCTTTATTTTAAGTAATAAATTATAGTGAGGTGCCTTTTCCACAATTTGGTCAATAAAAAATTGCCTTTCAGGACGATAACCAACAACACTCATATCTCCTTTAATAACAGTGAAAAACTGAGGTATTTCGTCAAGTCTAATTTTACGCATTATTTTACCAAAAGGAGTAATTCTACTATCATGATCGGAACTTAACTGTGGGCCGTCTTTTTCAGCATCTTGATACATTGTTCTAAATTTCAGCATCTTAAAAGGCTTTCCTCCAATACCTATTCTCTCCTGAAAATAAAATACTGGTCCTTTTGATGTAAAATAAACACCAATTGCAGTAAAAAGAAATACTGGAGATAACAATATTATAGCAAAAAACGAAAAAACTATATCAAAAACTCGTTTAAGAACTACTTGCCAGTAAGGCATAATATCTGGAAAAATCTGAATTAATGGTGCTTGAAATATTGCTGTCATTTTCACAGAACCAAGAATAATATCATGAATATCTGGAATTACCTTAATAACCACTTTACTACTTCTTAATGAAGTAATTATATCACGTATTTTACCATGTTCACTTGGGTCAATAGCTATTATTACTTCTTCTATTTTTTCTTTCTCTATTATCTCTTCCGACTGAGAATAATGGCCTAAGTGAGGCAAATGATTTTTTAATAAAAAGCTTTCCGAATTATTTACATTTAAAAATCCTACAAACTTATTTCCAGATGATATATATTGATTTTGAATATCTAAATAGATTCCTGTTGCTTTACCATTTCCCCCAATAATTAATGTTCTAAATCCAATAATTCCATTATGGATTTTATTCACCATTAGTGTAGTGATACTTAGTCTAAATATTGTAGTAATCCCAAATTGTAAAAGAAAAAGAACCACAGCATAAACATATAATTGCTCATATGAATGTACATAATCATCAATTATTACAAAGAAAAACAAAACACCAACACCTATTATACTACTAATAAAAGTAAGTCCAACTTCTTTTACCCTTGATTTACGATAAACATCATTATACGAACCCAAGAAGAAATAGAACAAAACCCAAGCTACTGGTATAATAAAAATACCGTATAAAAAATTAGGATCATCAAAACTTATCTCTTTATATGAACTGTAATCAGTTGAGAAACTATGCTTTCGGTATAAGAAAAACAAACCCCAAACTATTATTGCAGATATATAATCTGTCAAAATATACTTAAATGTTTGTAGTTTATGATTCATTAAAAATGCATTATTTTGATATTATCTAAATATATTGTTGATGTATTATTATCTCCCAAATCTGCCTTAAAAAACACTCTATATCCTACTGCATTAGAATAATAACTAACCAATTCAGTAAAGTTTATATATAATTTTTTCCAATCAGCAGTTGGATTAATGGTAATATGAGGCACCTCTTTCACCTGACCCGTATTAAGACTAACATACATGCCAATATTTAAAGGAGCTGTTGTGTTTTTCACATTTATTTCCATTACAACATAAGCTCCACTTTTAGGAAGCTCGAACACCTTTTTACTCTGTCCCTTATAATTTTTATGTTGAATATCTAAAAATATCTCTCCTGAATATTGACCTTCAAAAACATCTTCAGAACTTTTAAATATTTTTGTGGAAGAGCCAGGAACAGAATCAATACTAATTCCACCCTCTTCAAAATCTTCTTCGCCTCTATTATTCCATGGAAAAATAGTTCCGTCAACATAAGATGATTTTGGTTTAATAACTTCTGTTTTCCCAACTTCAAAATTATGTTCAATTTTAAAAGTTGTAAAAAAAGGATTAATTGTTCTTGTCCCTGCAATACCATTTAATAAAACTCCAGGTCTAATTTCAACGGTCTGAACACCAGAAGAAAGAACAGGTATTGTAGTTGGCATTTCAAAAGTGCCTATTAAATTACCAGAAACATATACCCATGAATCAGTTATTTGGGCTAGACTGCTCCCTTGGCCAACATCTGCTTTAAAATCGAAAGATGAAATATTAATATTAGAGGGCACGTCCTCATCAGGATTTATAACCTCACAAGAAGGAAATAATATAAGTATAAGAAATAAAAAATAGAAGTACCTCATGTGCAATTTTGTGATAGAGTATTAATAACGAAATAAATACTTAATTATTATAAAATTATTAGAAAAATAAAGGAAAACAATTACTCTAAAGTTAAACTTTGGAAAATATGTTCTAAACTTATTTCCTCCGACTGCAAACCTATAAGAGTAAGATTTTCTTCCTTAGCAAAATCATAAATCAGCGGCCGCACATCTTCCTTACTACCAATATTTAATTTATACTTATTACCATCAAGCTTCACTATATTATCAATTCCTTCAATCTTATTTAATAGCTCTAAATCTATCTCCTCTTTGAATTCAACAATAAGTATTTCCTTGTCTTGCCATAGTTTACGTATTTCATTTTTAGGGCTATCAGCAATAAGTTTCCCCTCTTTAATGATAAGTATTCTGTCGCAAACAGCCTCTACTTCTTGCATAATATGCGATGAAAACAGTACTGTTTTATCAGCACCAACTTCTTTTATTACATTTCTTATTTCAATAAGTTGATTTGGGTCAAGACCACTTGTTGGTTCATCAAGAATCAACACCTCTGGATTATGTATAAATGCTTGCGCTAAACCCACTCGTTGTTTATAACCCTTAGAT
>QMPB01000227.1 GCA_003648395.1 Bacteroidota bacterium | reverse complement strand
TATCAAATTCTTCTTTTATTAGATATTCAATGGCTTTTACATCGTGGTTGGTAACGCTTTCAATTTCCTTAACTCTTGTTGCTTCAGAAAGCTCAAATTCTTTATAAAGTTTTCTAAGTTTTTCATAATTATTTTTATTGAAATCTACTAACTGAGGCAAAGGTAGTTCACAAAGAGAAATAAAGTATTCTACTTCTATTAGAATTCTATATTTTATAAGAGCAGATTCAGAAAAGAATACATCAAAGTCTTGAGTTTGCTTACGGTAGCGACCGTCGATAGGGGATATTGCAGTTAGATTATTTAGTTTCATGGTTTTAGATATAAAAGTATTGTATTGATATTTTTCGCCTGCCTGCCAACAAACAGGCAAAGATGCAATTCCAATATAAAATTGGAACGCAAATATTTGGTTTCCTTAATAGGGAATAGACTGCGAAAATAAGGATTTTAGTGCTTTGTTTTTTAGAAAAATAATGGGGTTGTAATTTCATTATGGAGGGGATTAATCTCCTCCATAATGACGTTAATTGTTTACAGTATTATTTACTCAATTGATACTCATTAATCAACAAACTAGCAGATAAATTCAATCTTACAGTAAGCTTTCTAATCATATCTACAGTGAGTTTTCTTTTTTTGTTTAAAATCTCTGATACTCGGCTTTTTCCACCAATTTCAGGAACCAAGTCAATTTGCTTAATCTGCATTTCCTCCATTCGTATTTTAATTGCTTCTATTGGGTCTGGAGCCTCAATTGGATAGTACTCATTTTCGTAATTATCAACTAATAAAGCAATAATATCGGCTTCATCACTTTCAGGACTACCTGTTTTAGCATCAAACAATTCATCTAAACGTTGAAGTGCCTCTTGGTAATCTTTTTCTGTTTTTATGGGATTTATATTCATAATAGATTCGTTTAGATTCTATTTTTATAGTAATTACTTGTTTTGATTATTAGTTTTGCAATGATAGAATAAATTCTTGAATTGGGAACTATTGTTTTTTTATTTCGCTTATGAAACAAAAAAGGAGAGCTACTTGCTCTCCTTTTAATTGTTCAAACACAAATTAACACTATGTTAATTATCATAGGTTTTTTCTCGTTCAGCAGCTTTAGTTATCCATGTAGGAAGAGTTTTCTCTTTAAACTCTTGCTTTTCTGCTTTCAATTTCTCTATTGGTAAGCCGATAAACTTCTGAGCATCAGCTTTAGTTTCAATATTTGGATAAGGAACATCACCTTCGTAACCAAGTTTTGGAAGTAATTTTGCCAATTTAATTCTAGCTTCTTGAGCTATTACAATACCCGTTCCTATAACTCTTGAAAGCTCAACAGGAGAGTGGAAAGAACCACCATGGCTTGCTGCTGCATAATCCCAGCGCCATTGTGCATGGCGGATATCAACAAGAATATCTTTCATTTGTTCTTCAGTGGCATTATTATCCCAAGCAGTTTTTGCTTCTACGTGAGCTCTAACCAATAATTTCTCCAACTCATCACGAGTGTCAATAATTTTATCCTGACGGTCGTAAACATCTTTTATAAGTTGAGAAGATTCTTCTCTATGGCATACCTGACATGAGTTAGCAACATTGTTTAAAGGACTTTGCAAATGGTGGTCAGTGAATTTCTGTCCGCCTTCGCTTTTGTAAGGCATATGACAATCGGCACAGCTAACGCCTCTTTCAGCGTGAACTCCTGTTAAATATACTTCATAACCTGGATGCTGAGCCTTAAGCATAGGGGCTTTACTTAGTTTATGAGTCCAATCTTTAAATTCAATTTCATCATAATATTCTTCCATATCTTCCACGGATTTACCTTTATCCCAAGGGAAAGTCAAATATGGGCTTCCTTTAACTCTTTTCTTATCGAAATAATATTCTACATGGCATTGTGCACAAACTAGTGAACGCATCTCTTGATGTGTTGCTTTAGTAATATCTTTCCCAGACCTCTGAAATGCTTCTATTAATGCTGGTCTAGTAATTTTTAAATTCATAGTTTTAGAATCGTGGCAATCGGCACAACCAATTGCATTTACTATTTCATGACCTTTTGAATCCCATTTACCAGAATAAAATTCTGCAACTCCTTTTTCAAAGTCGCCATTTTTCTCAATAAGTTCATTCATAACTCTTGGTACGTCAGGGCTTTTACAAGTCCAACAAGTATTAGGCATAGGGCTTTTTCTGTCGCCGACGGGTCCGCCTGTACGCAATGAGTTTCTAATATCATCTATGGCATAATAGTGCCCTTTGCCTTGGTTGTAATCTTTTGAGAAACCATATCCGGCCCATAATACTACTAAGCGAGGGTCTACCTCTAGCATATCAATATTTTTATTACCATTATACTTACTCTTGAAGCTTGTATCTTCAGTTTGTTGCATCGATTGATATTCTCTTGGGTAATTTTGTCCCCAAACTTCATTTCTAGGTTCAAATTGTGAAACTTTAACCATAGGAACATTTACGAATGTAGCTTCTGTCCTCCGTTCTGTAATAGAGGAGGCAAGTAGTCCCAATAAAAATACTATTACAATTGTTGTAAGGAAGAACAACCAGTTTACCCAACTTTTTCTTTTTTGATTTCCGTTTGAATTCATAATATATTAGATTTATTTATTATTTAGTTATAATTTTTTTTAGCCATTCCGGTACTGGACTTTCCAATAGGGGAGTAATTACATTTTCTGAACTTGATAAAGAATTAACTCTGCCATGAGGTGTTTCTCTATGGCAATCCCAGCATTCTCTTTCTAATCTGAATTTGTGATATGTGTCAGTTTTTACTAAAAGTTTGGAATCTGTTATTAAATTAGAATGACATCTAATGCAGTTTTCTTTAACGACTTTTTTACCTTCATTTTTAATTTGTATTACTTGTGGTTCTGCTTTCATTGTAAATATTGTAGCATGTCTAAGTCCATCTTTTGCTTTAAAATAATACTTATTGAAAACATTATTGTGAGGTACATGGCAGTCGTTGCAATTAGCAGCTTCTCTATGTGAACTATGATTCCAAGAAGCATATTGTGAGCTCATTACGTGACAGTTGATACAGGTTTTAGGGTCGTCAGATAAGTATGAAATAGCATTGGATATGTAAATAATATAGAATCCTAGACCGAAAAAGACCCCTGTAATAATACTTACTGGGAGTTTCCATTTTCCATGCGGTAGTATACTTTTTAGTATATTCATTAGGTTTTGTTTAATGAAATTAATATTTGATATTTTGACAATTTACTGTGCTTAGTAATTATATTTTGTTGAAGTAAAAGTAGTAAACAAGATATATATTAGTTGTATCATTTGTTACAGTTTTATACTTTTGTTTATTAAATAACAGTATATGATTAGACAATTAAAAAGATCTCCCTTATTTGTGGGATTATCAGAATTTGAAATCCAGAAAGTGCTAGATGACTCATATTGCACTGTATCGTATTACAAACGTAATGAGATGATTGCCCTTGCTGGTGATCCAATTTTCCAAATAATGATTGTAGTAAAGGGTAGTGTTCATACCGAATTAATAGATGATTCTGGGAAGGTTTTTCGAGTAGATGATATTGAGAATCTAAGATTACTAGCACCTAGTTTTCTGTTTGGAGATAACAATAGATTTCCAATAAATGTAGTTTCTAATACTGATACGGAGATTTTAGTAATTCAAAAGAACTATTTTGTATCCTTATTAAATAGTAATACTGTTGTATTAAATAATTTTCTGAATATTCTATCTAATAAATCTCAGTTTTTAGTTTCTAAAATCAAGAATACTTTTATGCAGTCAATTGAAGGAAAGATTGCAAACTATATTCTTAATGTATCTAAAAGCCTTGGAAGTGATAATTTTGAAATACCAAATAGCCAAACTTGGATGGCAGAGAAATTTGGTGTAGCGAGACCTTCTGTGGCTCGTGTTTTTTCTAAAATGAAATCAAAGGGAGTAATTGAGTGTAAGGGGCGTAAGATTAGTATCTTGGATAAGGCACGTTTGGAAAGATGTATTAATTAGCATATAAAATAAAAAAACTGCATCAAAATGTCTTTGTGTTGCTCTGTGACTTCTTAGTGAACTTTGTGTAATAGCTAATTAAACTTTTACACAAAGATTCACAGAGGAAATTTAAAGTTACTCAAAGAATAATATGTGAGATATACTCATATTATTACACTTTTGATACAGCTCCTTTATTGGGTTTTACTTAATATTATTTCTTATTCAAAAATGTAGGTTTAATAACAACCATAACCCATCCCCAATAATTTGTAGCATCAGCACTTCCTCCTTTAATTTCTCTCATAGTTTCTGAATCAAGCATCATAGAGAAACCTGCTTTGAATAATACTCCTTTAGCATATTTGTAGCCAACATAGGTGTCAATTTCAGTACCTAAACCTGATGGCATAGCTTTAATATCACCTGTTGAAGCAAACTCCTTCTGGTCTAATACTTCAGCATTTGCCATGAAATAATGGAAATGTGCTCCTGCAAGTATTTTCTCTTTTTTATAATCTAATTGCAAATATGCATCATTAAGTCCAACATTATTTACATGATTTCCAACATAGAAATAATCCATCCATCCATTAAATTTATGATTAGTTCCATAAAGAGGAGTGAAGGCATGGTTTGTTTCACTATAACTCTTATCTGTATTTGTCTCGCTATTACCGCTAAGCATTTCAAAACCTACTGTAGTTTTTAAATTGTCTGTAGCTTTATACGATACATCTATTCGAAGATTTATTGCAGAAATATTTTTATGATAATTCTTGTTTTCAGAAGAATTAAAGTAAGTTGATTTATCATTTCCCATTTGATAATAGAAATTAAGACTAGCTTGTAATTTGCCTGCTTTATAAACTGGACGTATTCCTATAATCTGCGAAAGAGTTGTCATAGGTGCTCCAACTAGCCCATTTGTTACAGTATCAGCAACTCCATTGTTAAGTGCTAATATACTCAATGAAAATGCTTCGCCAAATTTCTTGTGCAGCCACAAAAATTGCATAGATTTATAATTGCCAGCAGTATTATAAGGCATAGTTTGAACCTGATTTACTGCAACTCCAAAATGCAATTTATATGCACCTTTTTTTTCATATTTCAATAAAGCGATATCATGTGAACGAGCTTGCTGAGCCCAGCCAACATTTCCTAATATTCTTGAATCATCATAAACCAATTCCTGACGACCAAGTTTTAAAGAAAGGTTTTCATTAAAAAGAACTTCTCCCCAAGCTTGATGAACAGTAGTAAATGAACCATCATTATTTACTAATTGCTTAGTAGAGCCCCATGCTCTAACGTCTTGAAACTGAAGTCCAAAACGATATTTGTCAGTTTTATAGAAAACTCCAAACCTTGCTCTCTGGGTTGTTACTAAATTAAACATTTGACCATCAATTCCCATTGGTGCTTTGTAACCATGTAGAAATTCTGTTCTTGGACGGTATTCTCCGTTTAATGTTAATTGTGCATTAACTCCAATTACGGTAATTAATGCTAAAATTAAAAGTGTAATTTTTCTCATAATTATTTAATATTTAGTTAGTGTACATAAGAAAATACATTGCTTTTTTAGTGGCGTTTCCTTATAGCCACGAATTAGTATCTTCTCTTTAAATCTCCATTATACTTTATCTGTTCTGCTTTAATATTAGGGTCGTTAAGCCAATTTGGAACCTTGCCCTCATTGTCAATTGCACTTCTTAATTCATCAAGCTCATCTTCACTATATGAGTACATCATATCTGCTGCTACTATATGCTTAATAGTTTGCAAAACCTTGAGTTTCTTCATCTCTTCCTCAGTATTTTTACCCTCAATTGTTACTACTATTCGCCCTTTCTCGTCATGGAGCTGATATTCCCATTGATTGTCTGCTTTAACGTCTGCTAAAACTGATTCAAGATTTTCTGGTCTTGTTTGTACTAGTATTCCTGATATATTCATCATGTATTTTATAAGTTCCAAATAATTATTTTATTGTCGTTCGAGCAGCTAATAAGTTTATTTTCATTTTGAAAATAAATTTTATTAACCATAGATGTATTGCCTTTTAATCGTTTAATATTAGTTCTAGAGTTAATGTCAAAAAGTATAATGTCATTTGAAATATCGTCATACCAAGCGGCGATATTTCCATTGGGTGAAATACAAACACTTGTAATAAAACTCTGGGTTAGAATATGAAATGACGAATTTGAATTGGTTTGATATACACTAAACCTTCTGTCTTTTCCTCCACAAATTATATTTCCATTGGCATAATCAATACAAAGTACATTATCTACATTTTCACCTTTAAAACTCCTAATTACTTTTCCTGTTGAACTATTTACTTTATGAATTTCTCCACTTTCATCAGAGGTAAATATTAACTTCATATCTTTAGAAATAGTCATTGCAGAGAAAGCATAACTACTTATTTGTTCTCTGTAAACTATCTTTTCTGTTGAAGTATTGAAACTAATAAGTTCATTGCTTAACAGTCCAATTGTTATGGTATTCTCAGAAGATTTTACAATACTAATAGCAACGGAATTCAGTGTTTTTCCTTCAAAAATCTTAATTGGATTAGAATAGACTATTTTGTAAATATCATTAAACCCATTATAGCCATGAACTATTGCGTAAATTGTATTGTTTAGCTTAATAATTTTAAAAACCTCAGCTATAATACTATCTCCAGTAAAATCTGTTATTTTAGGAAAAAACACTTTTTTTTGAAGATTGTTAGTCTTCAAATTATATGTCTCGATGCTGCCATTTAGAGTAGAAACAGTTATAGAGTTATCATTTATAATGAAATCGCTAACAGGTCCACTTGCATTGATTATAATGCTTTGTGAAATAGCTGTTAGGCTACAAACTAAAAAACAAATAAGGCTAGTAAACTTCATCAATTCTATTTTACACCTTCTTTAATATTATCCTCTAAATTTGATTTATTCTTCAAATCTTTATTTCTGTAAACAGCTTCAAAAGTATTTTGAATAGCCACATCAATTTTTGCTTGAGGAACATGGCATTG
>QMPB01000226.1 GCA_003648395.1 Bacteroidota bacterium | reverse complement strand
ACTTAGAAGCTAAAAAGATTGTTGTTGAGACCATTCAACGTACAGCTACTGAACATGCCATAGAAAACACAGTTTCAGTTTTCCATATTGAAAATGATGAAATCAAAGGTCGAATAATTGGTCGTGAAGGAAGAAACATCAGAGCTATTGAAGCTGCTACAGGTGTAGAAATTATTGTTGACGACACTCCTGAATCTATTATTCTTTCAGGCTTCGATCCTATTAGAAGAGAAGTTGCTCGTCTATCATTACACAAACTTGTAACTGATGGTAGAATTCATCCTGCAAGAATTGAAGAGGTCGTTTCTAAAACCAAGAAACAAATTGAACAAGAGATAGTTGATATTGGAAAACGTACTGCTATTGATTTAGGAATTCATGGTATGCATCACGAATTACTTCGTATGGTAGGTAGAATGAAGTATCGTTCTTCTTATGGTCAGAATCTATTACAACACTCGCGCGAAGTAGCAAATCTTTGTGCTACTATGGCTTCTGAATTAGGACTTAATCCAAAACTTGCTAAACGCGCCGGTTTACTTCATGACATTGGTAAAGTGCCCGATAATGAGCCAGAAATGCCACATGCATTGCTAGGAATGAAATTAGCTGAAAAATACAAAGAGAAATCTGAAGTATGTAACGCGATTGGTTCTCACCACGACGAAACTGAGATGACAAGCTTATTTGCACCTATAGTACAAGTTTGTGATGCTATTTCTGGCGCTAGACCTGGTGCTCGTAGAGAAGTTGCAGAATCTTATATCAATAGACTTAAAGAGCTTGAAAACCATGCCCTAAACTTCCCTGGAGTTATTAAAACGTATGCAATTCAAGCAGGTAGAGAATTAAGAGTTATAGTAGGAGCTGAGCAAGTCAGCGATGATGATGCTAATAAAATTAGTTACGAATTATCTAAAAAAATCCAAGAAGAGATGACTTATCCTGGACAAATAAAAATTACTGTAATTCGTGAAACAAGAGCTATTTCTTACGCGAAATAAATCAAATAATATATTTAGAAAAAGCCCTTTTTATTTAAGAGGGCTTTTTTTGAACCCATATTTAGAACATATTTTCAATGAAGTATCAATTACAACATACTGACCCAAAGAGCAATGCAAGAGCTGGTTTAATAACTACTGATCATGGCCAAATTGAAACACCTATTTTCATGCCCGTTGGTACTGCTGGAACAGTAAAAGCTGTTCATATTAAAGACATTAAAGAAGATGTAAAAGCTCAAATTATTCTTGGCAATACATATCACTTATTTTTAAGACCAGGCTTGGAAGTTCTTGAACAAGCAGGAGGTTTACACAAATTTAATGGCTGGGACAAACCAATGCTTACCGATAGTGGAGGATACCAAGTTTATTCTCTTAGCGATACAAGAAAAATTAAAGAAGAAGGTGTAAATTTTAGAAGTCATATTGATGGCTCTAAGCATCTTTTCACTCCTGAAAATGTAATGGATACGCAAAGAATTATTGGCGCCGATATAGTTATGGCATTTGATGAATGCACCCCTTACCCTTGCGACTATGATTATGCCAAAAACTCAATGCATATGACTCACAAGTGGTTACAACGCTGTATTGATAGATTTGAAACTACTGAGCCAAAATATGGACATAGCCAAGCGCTATTTCCAATAGTTCAAGGTAGTACTTACAAAGATTTGCGAAAAGAATCTGCTGAAATGATAGCTTCAAAAGGGGCTGAAGGCAATGCTATTGGTGGTCTATCAGTTGGCGAACCACATGAAGTAATGTACGAAATGACAGACTTAGTCAATTCAATTCTACCTAAAGACAAACCTCGCTACCTAATGGGTGTTGGAACTCCTTCAAATATTTTAGAAGGCATTTCTCTAGGTGTAGATATGTTTGACTGCGTTATGCCCACACGTAACGGTAGAAATGGTATGCTTTTTACTAGTGAAGGCATCATAAATATCAAGAATAAAAAATGGTATAACGACTTTAGCCCTATTGATAACAATGGATTGTCATTTGTAGATAGCCAATATACTAGAGCATACTTACGACACCTTTTCTCAGCGAAAGAAAGCCTTGGCCCAATGATAGCAAGCTTACACAATCTTGCATTTTACTTATGGTTGGTAAAAGAAGCACGAAAACATATTATTGCTGGTGACTTTGCTTCATGGAAAGCTGTTATGCAAAAGAAAGTTGAAACAAGACTATAAAAATATAAGCTAATGAAATCAAAAGAGGATATTATTAAGAATTGGTTACCAAGATATACTGGTAAAACACTAGAAAGCTTTGGTAAATATATTCTACTTACAAACTTTTCAAATTATGTAAAAATTTTTGCAAGACTTAATAAGGTTGAAGTAGAAGGCTCTGATAAAGCAATGTGCAGCGCATCAAAAGGAGAGATTACAATTATTAACTTTGGAATGGGAAGTGCAAATGCTGCCACAATAATGGATCTTTTGGCTTCAATAAGCCCTAAAGCTGTTATTTTTCTAGGAAAATGTGGTGGCCTAAAAAGGAAAAACAAACTTGGCGATTATATATTACCAATTGCAGCAATTAGAGGAGAAGGTACATCTAACGATTATTTTCCTATTGAAGTGCCTGCTATGCCTGCTTTTGCTCTTCAAAAAGCAATTTCATCAAGTATCCATAAAATCAATAAAGAATATTGGACAGGAACTGTTTACACTACAAATAGAAGAGTTTGGGAACATGATACAGAATTTAAAAAATACTTAATCTCAACTCGAGCAATGGGTATTGATATGGAGACTGCCACTATTTTTTCTGTTGGATTCCATAATCAGATTCCAACAGGTGCAGTATTGTTAGTTTCTGACCAACCAATGATTTCATCAGGAGTAAAAACAGACAGTAGCGATAGGCTAATTACACGGAAATTTGTAGACGAACATGTAGAGTTAGGAATGGCATCATTAAATAGATTAATAAAAAATAATCAGAAAGTTAAACATCTTAGATTTGAATAAATAATAATTGTAAAGCTAATATCTTAATGAAATACGAAGAGATTTTATCATCAATTAAGAATAGAGTATTCTCTCCCATTTATTTTCTTCACGGAGAAGAAGCATACTTTATTGATCAGATTTGCGATGCTATTGACAATACTGTTCTTAGTGAAGGAGAAAAAGACTTTAATCAAGTAGTAGTATATGGTCGTGAAACTGATATTCCAACTATTATCAGCATGGCAAAACGCTTCCCGATGATGGCTTCTCACCAAGTTATTCTTGTTAAAGAAGCTCAAAATATAAAGAAAATTGACAAGCTACTTTCGTATGTAGAAAACCCTCAGCCTTCAACTATTCTTGTTTTTTGCCATAAATATGGCAAAATTGATGGGAGAAAAAAAGTAATTCAAAGAATAAAAAAATCTAATGTCCTTTTTGAATCTAAAAAGCTCTATGATAATCAAATTTCTCCATGGATTAATTCATATATAAAGGCTAAGGGCTACAGTATTTCACCTACTGCAAGCTTAATCCTTTCCGAGTATTTAGGAAGTGATCTATCCAAAATTTCTAACGAAATAGAAAAATTAATTATTAATGGCGACAAATCCAAAACGATAGATGAGCTTGATGTTCAAGAAAAAATTGGAATTTCTAAGGATTTTAATGTTTTTGAATTACAAAAAGCACTTGGCAAAAAGAATGTGATGAAATCTAATCAGATAATTAATTATTTTGCTTCTGACCCTAAAAATCATCCACTTGTAATGGTAATTCCTATTCTATATAACTACTTTGTTAATCTTGGCATTATTTATACTCTTCAAGACAAATCACCACGTTCAGTTGCTTCTTCTCTCGGCATAAATCCATATTTTGTAAATGATATTGTTAGTGCTGCAAGAAACTATTCTTATGGTAAAATAATAAAAATTATAAGCTACCTGAGAGAATATGATGCTAAATCAAAAGGAGTTAAAAATAATAGTTCAAATAACCATGACTTAATGAAAGAATTGATTTTTAAAATATTACACTAACCATTATTAACCATATAAGACACAATAGAAACATAAGAACACATTATCACATCAACAACTCAAATAACCAATTCAACAAATCACCAACTAAACCCACTAAGCCATTTAATTCCATGTCAAAAATATTTTCATTCATCGGCATAATATTATTTTATTTAATTTCACTTCTACCCCATTGGATTTTGTATGGTATTTCTGACGTAATATTTTTTTTCGTATACCATATTTTCAATTATAGAAAAAGAGTAGTTTTTGAAAATATACAAAATAGTTTCCCTGAAAAGTCTCCTGATGAGGTAGAGCAAATTGCTAGGAAATTTTTTAGAAATCTTACAGATGTAATGGTAGAAACAATAAAAGAGTTTTCGATCAGCGATAAAGCCATAAAAAAGAGATTTAAATTTATTAATCCTGAGGAGTTTCAAAAACATTATGACAATAATAAAAGTGTAATGATGCTAATGGGGCATTATACAAATTGGGAATATGGCGTAACGGTTCCTCTTTGGGTTCCTCAAGAATGTTGGGCTGTATACGGTAAAATGGAGAATCCAGTTATGGATAAGTATATAGTACGTACTCGAGAAAAATTTGGAATGACCCTCTACCCTATGGAAGAAACTTATAATGTGATGCTTAATCATAAACAGGGAAATAAATTATATATGTTTATGGCAGATCAAAGTCCTCATCATGCTAAAATTAAATATTGGATTCCATTCTTAAATCAAGAAACTCCTGTACATATTGGAGCAGAAAAACTATCTAAAATACTAGATTTAGCAGTAGTTTTTATAGATATTCAAAGAGTAAAAAGAGGATACTATGAAATAACAGCTCAAACTCTTTTTGACAATCCCAAAGAAACTGCTGAGCATGAAATAACAGATAAATATTTCAAAATACTAGAAGGTATTATTAAGAAGAAGCCTGAAAACTGGCTTTGGTCACATAAAAGATGGAAGTACAAAAAGGGAGTGAAGTATTAAAAAATATTAATTACTTAAAGCAGAATATTAGATTTCTGCAAATTCACAAATAATAATTACTTTCAATTTTGTTTATTCGGTTATTTGGTTATTTAGTTAGCTGGTTATAAAGCTAACAACTCAACAAATAATCAACTCAACAAATAAACATAGTTCAATAAATATTTTCTCCAAAAACAAACAAAAATTCACTACTTTTGAATCTTCATTATTATAAAACATAATTCATAAAATATAAACTCACAAACACATGAATTTACACGAATATCAAAGTAAACAAATCCTAAAATCTTATGGTGTTTCTGTACCAAAAGGTTATTTAGCTTATACAGCTGATGAGGCGGTAGAAGCAGCAAAAAAACTCACAGAAGAAACAGGTTATGAAGTATGGGCAGTAAAAGCTCAGGTTCATGCTGGAGGACGTGGAAAAGGCGGAGGAGTAAAGATTGCCAAAACATTTGATGATGTTAAAATGCACGCAGAGAATATTCTAGGAATGCACTTAGTAACACCTCAAACTAAAGCTGAAGGTAAACTTGTTAGAAAAATATATATTGAGCAAAACATTTTTTATGATGGCCCGTCAGAAATGGCTGAGTATTATATGAGTGTGATGTTACACCGCGATAGTGGTAAAAATATGATTATGTATTCTCCTCGTGGAGGAATGAATATTGAGCAAGTTGCTAAGGAGACTCCAGAATATATTTTCACTGAATTGATAGATCCTAAAGTTGGTCTTATGCCTTTCCAAGCACGTAGAGTTGCTTTTAATTTTGGTCTTAGTGGAAAAGCTTTTAAAGAAATGACAAAATTTGTTACTGCTCTTTACAAAGCTTACGAAGGTTCTGATGCTTCATTATTTGAGATAAATCCTGTTGCTAAAACTAAAGACGATTTAATTTATGCTGCAGATGCAAAAGTAGCAATTGATAATAATTCTTTGTATCGTCATAAAGACATTGCCGAAATGCGTGACTTTGAAGAAGAAGATGCTATGGAAGTTGAAGCTGGTAAGTTTGACCTTAACTATGTAAAACTTGACGGTAACGTGGGTTGTATGGTTAATGGTGCTGGTTTAGCAATGGCTACAATGGATATTATTAAAATGTCTGGTGGAGATCCTGCTAACTTCCTAGACGTAGGAGGTACTGCAAATGCTGAACGTGTTGAACAAGCTTTCCGTATTATTTTACAAGACCCAAATGTAAAAGCTATTTTAGTTAATATATTTGGTGGTATTGTACGCTGCGATAGAGTTGCTAATGGTATTGTTCAAGCATACAAAAACATTGGAGATATTAATGTCCCAATCATTGTTCGCCTTCAAGGAACTAATGCTGAGGAAGGTATCGACATTATAGACAAAAGTGGATTAAAAGTATTCTCTGCAGTAACACTTAATGATGCTGCAAATAGAGTAACTGAGGTTATGGCTTAGGTGGTATAACCATATACATAATAGCAAAGCCGTTGAATTTAAAAAAATTCAACGGCTTTTTTATTATAATATTGATATTAATAATTATAGTGTGCATTATTTCATAATGTTGGTGTAAATATAAGTTTTTTTGTTTGGTATAAAAATATATTTCGTCGACCACATCAATTTAGGAATTAGCCAGTCGTAAGTTCGTAAGTTGAATTTAAAAATAAACTTTTTTTCTTAAATGCAATTTATTATTATATCTTTGTCATTGCTTATTCTAATAAATTTAATCTCTACCTATGATAAACGATGATATCATTTATAAAACAGATATTGCTGTTGTAAGTTATTCTAAAGAAAGAAAGCTTGTTACAACAGTATGGCATTCAAAGAAACTTAAGTTTAAAGAATATCAAGAGCCATTTTTAGCCGCAATTGAATTCCAAAAAAAGACATTTGTCACAAATTATATTTCAGATATTAGAGAACAGAATATTATCCCTCCAGATTTTAGAAAATGGTTTCAAACTGAAATTCTACCGAAAGCTTATGCTGCAGGTGTTAAAAGATCTGCCATAATATTTAATGGTAATATTTTCAAGAAATACTATTTGAATAACATCATGAATTCGGTAAAAAAATTT
>QMPB01000225.1 GCA_003648395.1 Bacteroidota bacterium | reverse complement strand
TCAAGGACCACAAGGCCCTGCTGGTCCTAAAGGTGCTGATGGTGATACTGGACCTGCCGGTAATAATGGAGCTGACGGAGCGATTGGTCCTCAAGGACCACAAGGCCCTGCTGGTCCTAAAGGAGCTGATGGTGATACTGGTCCTGCGGGTAATAATGGAGCTGACGGAGCGATTGGTCCTCAAGGAGCACAAGGTCCTGCTGGTCCTAAAGGTGCTGATGGTGATACTGGTCCTGCGGGTAATAATGGAGCTGACGGAGCGATTGGCCCTCAAGGACCACAAGGCCCTGCTGGTCCTAAAGGTGCTGATGGAGAAACTGGGCCTCAAGGACCTATTGCAACAAATACTTCTGATTCTATTACTAAAATAGACCACGATGCATATGGCAATATTAATTTAGGATTTAACTCTGATCCTACTCTAACATCTAATAAAGCAGCTGTACTTATTGGTGGAAACTTAGCTGGTGGAGCAATATCAATTGGTACTAAAAATGGCAATGATATAAAGATAATTACTGATAATGCTGATAGAGCTATTATTATGTCTTCTGGTGAAATTGGCATTAATACAAATAATCCAAAATCTGGAGTTGACATTAATACTTCTGTAGGAATTGCACTAAAAACAATAAACTCAGATTACTCTCCAACACTAGAAGATCATGTTATACTTTGTGAAACCTCTGGTGGTAATATAACTTTTGATTTACCTGATGCAACTGCTATAAAAGGTAGAAAATATATTATTAAAAATATTGGAAATAATGGAGTAAAAGTTATTGCAAATGGTGGCGCAAATAAAATTGATGGATTAAATCAAATTAAATTGGTATCAATGGAATTTATAGAAGTGATAAATGATGGAAACGATTGGTATATTATAAGTCAAAACAAATAATAACAAATTAATAAAAGCTATATTAACAATAAATAAGGCTTTTCGTATTACATAAGGGATAGAAGTGGCATCCACATGAAGCAAAATAACTAGTATTGCTTATGTTTTTAAAAGCGACCTAAAGGAAGCTCTTTAAAATATTAGCAATAGTTTATTTTGCAAATGTGATACAACGAATAGCCCGACCCTACCACCAAAACATTTTAAATATGGTAGGGATATGCCCAAATAAATAATAATTTCAAAAGAGAAATATGGCATTTAAAAGCTTAAGTAGTTTTGTAGATTTTCTAGAAAAGAATGGAGAATTAGTAAGGATTGCGGCTGAAGTAAGTTCTAATCTAGAGATTTCTGAGATTAATGATAGATTTATTAAGCATGGAGGAAAAGCCTTATTGTTTGAGAATATTAAAGGTAGTGAATTCCCTGTTTTAGTTAATGCAATGGGCTCGAAGAAAAGGATTGAGATGGCTTTTCAAGTAAATGATATAGAAGATGTTGCTAACAATATTCATGCACTATTTGAATCATTAACAAGCCCTAAAGAGAGCTTAATGGACAAACTTAAGATGTTGCCTAAACTTAAGGAAATATCATCGTGGACTCCAAATCGTACTAAGAAAGCTGGCAAATGCCAAGAAATTGAGATGAAGGAAGTTAATTTGAAAAAACTTCCAATTTTAAAAACATGGCCACATGATGGTGGACCATTTATTACTTTTCCTGTAGTACATAGTTTATCCCCAGAAAACGGCAACCACAATATGGGCATGTACAGGCTACAAATACTTGATAAAGAGACCACTGGAATGCATTGGCATATGCATAAAGGAGGAGCTTCACACTATAGGGGATATAAGGAAAAAGGCGAAAAAATGCCTGTTACAGTAACTCTAGGAGGCGACCCCGTATATACTTATGCTGCAACTGCTCCCCTACCTGAGGAAATTGATGAATATATGTTAGCAGGTTTTCTTAGAAAAGAAGCGGTTAAGCTTGTAAAATGTAAAACCAATGATATATATATACCTGAGGATGTTGATTTTGTATTAGAAGGCTATGTTGACCCATCAGAGGAATTGATTTTGGAAGGTCCATTTGGCGACCATACTGGCTATTATTCTCTTGCTGATATGTATCCAAGTTTTCATATTACACATATTAGCCATAAGAAAGGAGCTATTTTCCCAGCAACGGTTGTAGGAATTCCTCCACAAGAGGATGTATTTATGGGTTTGGCAACTGAAAGAATATTTTTGGCACCAATAAAAATGACTATGGTTCCTGAAATAAAAGATATGCATATGCCAATGGAAGGTGTATTTCATAATATTGTATTGAATAGCATTCAAAAAACCTATCCAGGGCAGAGCATGAAAGTAATGAGTGCTTTATGGGGAGCTGGTCAGATGATGTTTAACAAATACTTGGCAATATTTGATGAAAATATTAATCTAACAGATTATTCAGCTGTTGTGGAATCCATTGCAAAAAATGTTAATCCATTAAAAGATATTTTGTTAAGTCGTGGCCCTATGGATGTACTTGATCATGCTTCAGAAAGATTTGCTGAAGGAGGAAAAATGGGGATTGATGCTACAAGAAAGAATACTGAACAATCTGCTTTGCCAAAAGTAAATATTGAAGAAATATTAGCTTTTGATGAAGTGCTAGATATTAATTCTATGTTTATTGAAAAGGGACAAGGCATATTAATTATTAAACTAAAAAAAGTAATTGATGTAGCTCGACTTATTGCAAGAAAATTGTTTGAACAGAATCTTATTGATAATATAAAATTTGTTGTTTTTATAGAAGAGGTAGCTGAGATTGGCAATTTAGGTGATATTGTTTGGCGTGTAGCTAATAATTCTGATCCAAATAGAGATTGTTTTTATACTTATGACAATAATGGAAAAGCATATAACACCTTATTTATTGATGGACTAAGAAAAAATCTTGAGATGGACAATTTTAATAGAGATTGGCCAAACATAGTTTGTATGGATGAAGCCACAATTAAACTTGTTGATGAAAAATGGAGTTCCTACAATATAGGAGAATTCCTCCCTTCCCCTTCTTTGAAATATCGAAAACAGTTGTATGAGGGTGATGCCATTGCAAAATAATTAGATATGAAATATTAATTTGAAAAAATTGAAAATTGAAAAAAATAATTGTATCTGTAAGCAATGATTTATACAGCGATCAAAGAGTACGCAAGGTTTGTGCTACATTATTGGAGATGGGATTTGAAATTCAACTTTTAGGACGAGAACTTTCAGATTCACAAGAAATTTCAAATAGAGGTTATAATATTAAACGTTTTTCTCTTTGGTTTGCAAAAGGTCCACTTTTCTATGCAAATTTGAATATACGCCTATTCTTTTATCTACTATTTCATAAGGCAGATGTCTTACTTGCCAACGATTTGGATACTTTGCCTGCTAATTATTTAGTATCAAAACTAAAAAGGCTTCCGCTTGTATATGATACTCATGAGTTATACACTGAGGTACCTGAACTTAAAGGAAGATTTGCAAAAAAGGTTTGGGAGAGAATTGAAAAAGCAATATTTCCTAAACTTGAAAATATTTTTACAGTAAACAAATCTATTGCTGATATTTATAATAGAAAGTATCATGTAGAAATTAATGTTATAAGAAATCTACCAAATAGGAAATTTAAAGATATTTATAAGTCTAAAGAAGAATTAGGATTAATTGAAAATCAAAAGTACATTATTCTTCAAGGTGCTGGTATAAATATAGATAGAGGTTCTGAAGAGCTCGTACTTGCTATGGAATATGTTAAAGATGCAATATTACTTATTGTAGGAAATGGTGATGTAGTACCTCAACTTAAGAAAATGGTAAAGAGTAATAATCTTAGTGATAATATTATTTTTATATCAAAACAAAGTCCTAAAATGCTAAAATCATATACCTATAATTCAGAGGTTGGGTTCAGTCTAGATAAAGATACCAATTTAAACTACCGGTATAGTTTACCAAATAAAATTTTTGATTATATCCAAGCGGGTATTCCTATTTTAGCATCAGATTTACCAGTAATTAAGAATATTATTGAAGAAAAAGATGTTGGTTTAATTTGTAAAAATCATAATCCAAAAGAGATAGCAAATAATATTAATAAAATGCTAAAGGAAGATTATAAGGAGAAAAAGAAAGCTCAAATTAATACTGCTGCAGAGGAACTGACTTGGGAAAGTCAAGAACATATAATGCACAAAGTATATTCAAAGTATCTATAATGGACGAAAAACATATTCATATTATATCATTTGATATTCCTTTTCCAGCAAACTATGGAGGAGTAATAGATGTATATTATAAGGTAAAAGAATTATACATTAAGGGAGTAAAAGTTCACTTGCATTGTTTTCAATATGGACGAGAGGTTGCAGATTTACTTGAATTGTATTGCGAAGAAGTAAACTATTACCCGAGAAAAACAGGACTTCTTTATAATTTAAGTTCTACGCCATATATTATTTTGAGTAGAATCTGTGGTAAGTTAATTCAAAAATTAGAGAAAGACTCCTACCCTATTCTTTGCGAAGGCATGCATACATGTGGCTTATTGTTAAGTCCAGCTTTAGAAGGAAGAAAACTAATATATCGATCATCAAATATTGAGCATCACTATTATAGAGGTCTTGCCAATAGTGAGAAAAATATTTTCAAGAAGTTTTATTATAATAAAGAGGCTCAAAAGCTTGAAAAATGGGAAAAAAATCTTTCGAGAGCTTCTTTATTCTTGACAGTAAGTAAGGAAGAACAGAAATATTATAAAACTATTTTCCCAAATAATAAAGTTGAGAATATATATTCATTCTTTAAGCAAGATGGCTTTAGTTTTAGTGAAATAGAAGTTAATAAATATGTTCTATTCCATGGTAAGTTAAGTGTGCAGGAGAATATTACCACAGCAAATAGAATTATCAATGAAATTGCAAAAAAAAGTGAATTTAATTTCATAATTGCAGGAATGAACCCTGATAGAAGTATTAGTGAGAATGCAAAAAAGCATAGCAATGTAAAAGTAATATCAAATCCAGATAATGAAGAAATGGAAAAGCTTATTTCTGAAGCACATATTAATTTATTATTAACAGACCAGCCAACAGGACTTAAATTAAAATTACTTAACTCAATATACCAAGGTAAACACTGTTTGGTAAATGATGAAATGCTAGTTGGAAGTGGGCTAGATAATTGTGTTGAAATAGCAAATACTAATAACGAGATTAAAGAATCTATTGATACTTTAATGCAAAGAAAATTTACTATTGATGATTATAATCAAAGAAAAGCAATAATACCAAAGGAGTTTAACAATACAACTAAGGTTGATAATTTGATAAAACTGATATTTGACTAACTAAGATTAAGCGTATCAATATTATCCTTTTCAGCAACCATTCCATCTGCAAATTTCATTATACGACTAGGATATTCCTTTATCATATTATAATCATGTGTGGCCATTACAACAGCACGACCGCTTTTTGCTATATCAAATAATAAATCCATAATTCCCTTTGAGGTTTCGGGGTCAAGGTTACCTGTAGGTTCGTCAGCAAGAATAAGTTCTGGTTCATTTATTAAAGCCCTTGCAATAACAATTCTTTGTTGCTCACCACCAGATAATTGATGAGGCATTTTATGCCCTTTTGTTTCCATACCTACTTTTTGAAGTACAGCTGCAATTCTTTGTTCCATCAACTTCTTATCTTTCCATGCTGTGGCTTTCATTACAAAGATTAAGTTATCATGAACTGTTCTATCCGTTAAAAGTTGAAAATCTTGAAAAACAATGCCTAATTTTCTTCGTAGAAATGGAATTTCTTTTCTATTTAATTTACTAAGATTATAACCCACAATATTTCCAAGCCCTTGAGTAGGTAAATCAGCATAAAGTACTTTTAGCAGGCTACTTTTACCTGTTCCTGTACGGCCAACAAAATAAACAAACTCACCTTTTGTTACTTCCAAATTAACTTTAGAAAGTACTAATAAGTCTTTCTGAAAAACATCAATATCCTTAAGTTCTATTAAAGTATCCATAGATTTAGTTAGTTATTTATTCTTAATATATTTCATTTCACCAAAAGGCATTTCTACAACAATATTTTCAAAATCTTTTATATAATTCTCCAAACCTATTTTATTAAGATTTATGATATAACTATCAACCTTAAAATAAGCAATTAAAGTAAAATAATCATCTCTAACTTGTAAATAATCAGAAATTTTTCCTGCTCCTCTAATTTTCAATAAATACAATTTGTCTTTTCTTAAATATTCGTAGCACGAAAATACAGAATTTTGTCCTAGCAATTTTTGTTTTTATTTGAATATTATTAACCTGAGTTAAGAGTAAGTTTCTTTTCACAGAAACCTAGCTATTCCTATAAAATTCTTATTCCTCCACTAAGTGAAGCAGTAACAAAACCATTTCTAAATTTCACTTTATTTATTGAAAAACTAGAAGTGTCAAAAGCAAAAGATAATTTTACAAAATAATCATTTGAATTATAACCAAATACCATTCTATACTTAAAAGTCGGAGACAATTTTAATCCCCAATGATCACTATTCATTCTATAAGACTGAATCTGTAATCCTAAACCTACATGAGCAATTGCTGTTGCATAAAAATCATTATAAACATAGGTATAAGCATAGCCAGGACGGATATTTAAACTCGTAAAACTACCTTTAGTAAACTCCGTAATGCCCGAATAATAAGCCTGTTGACTATACGGAATAATTGTAGAATCACTTTCAATACCTGAGAATGAAATACCAGCTTGAACCGCAAAACCACCTGCACTTTTCAATTGTTTTTCAGTCTGTTGTAAAGCTGCTTTTAACGAAAATTTCTTTGAAAAGACCATATGTGTAAATAAACCTATATTCAAAGCTTTTATATCTGAACGAAATGGATATTGATCTCTATCTGTCCAGCCTGGTACATTCAATTCAGGATTAGCAAGATAATACCCTTTGTTTTTAACAAAATAAAAGTCTAAACCCCAATTCATCATCTTAGTCTGCGTATTTAAGAACAAGCCAAAAGTTTTTGTTTCACCAAGAGAATTAGTATAAGAAGGCATATTAAAAGCAAATCCAAGCTTTAGCCATTTATAAGAGGCAGATAATCCAATTTTTATTGGAG
>QMPB01000224.1 GCA_003648395.1 Bacteroidota bacterium | reverse complement strand
TTAATATTTGATGATGCCCAACATCTCCATTCTTTTTAACAATTAGAGCATGACCTGGCTTAATTTCTTGAATTTTATCAGCAGTAAGATTAAATGCAGTTTGAATAACTGGTCTTTCAGATGCAGCAACAACAACCTCATCATCTTGATACCAATATGCTGGACGAATACCTGAAGGATCACGAAGAATAAAAGAATCACCATGGCCGATCATGCCAGCCATTGCATATCCTCCATCCCATGATTTAGATGACTTTTGAAGAATATCAACAATATTTATTTGGTCAATTATTACATCTGTCATTTCAGCTTTGGTATGAGTTGTTTTATTCTCATCATAAATACGACCAACTTCCTCATCTAAGAAATGACCGATTTTCTCTAAAACAGTGACTGTATCTGAAGTTTCTATTGGATGTTGACCTATTTCAATAAGATTTTGAAAAAGCTCATCAACATTAGTAAGATTAAAATTTCCCGCTACAGAAAGTGTTCTAGTTTTCCAATTATTATGACGAATAAATGGGTGCAAATAATGTTCACTATTATCGCCAAATGTACCATAACGTAGATGCCCTAAAAAAACCTCACCCGTAAAATGAGAGTTCTTTTTCAACCAATTAACATCCGTCAATAAGTCAGGATTTTTATCTTTAATCTTTGTATATTCATCATATATTCTAGCGAAAATATCCTTAATAGGAGATGCTGCAACAGAGCGAACCCGATCGTAATATCTCATTCCAGGGTCGGTATCTAGCTTTATTCCAGCTATTCCTGCACCATCCTGCCCTCTATTATGTTGCTTTTCCATCAATAAATACATTTTATTGATTCCATAAAAGCTTGTACCATATTTAGCACGATAATACTCTAAAGGTTTTAAAAGCCTAATAAATGCAATACCACATTCGTGTTTTATTAATTCGCTCATATTTTCTAAAGAAATTTTAAGCTACAAAAATAATCATTTTTTACTTGTATTTTTTACAATAATTCCATGCATTATTGATAATACAGAAAAATAACAAAACAATATAAATTGCATAGTTTTTAGGGTAAATAAGAATAAAAAGCGTCATACTTCTAATTAGTATCATATTTTTTATAATTTTACCATTGTTAATTAAGAAACAACTATTCAAAAAACACACAAATTATGAATAAAGAAAACTATAAATTAAATCCTAATACACTTGTGGCGTATTTAGAAAAAGAGCCACAATATTTCACAAAGAAGGATTTAATCACATTCATTGTTGATCATCATATTAAGCTTATCAATTTTCATTATTTGGCAGATGACGGTCATTTAAAAACATTAAATTTTGTAATAAATTCGATGGCCCACTTAAATGAACTATTAAGTTCAGGAGAGAGAGTAGATGGGTCAAGTTTATTCTCTCACATACAAGCAGGAGAGAGCGACTTATATGTAATTCCAAGATATAGAACTGCTTTTATAAATCCCTTTTCAGTTACTCCAAGTTTAGATTTATTGTGCACATTCTTTACAAAATATGGCACTCCTTTAGAAAGTGGTCCAGACTATATTCTACACAAAGCAAATAAAGCATTACAAGAGACTACTGGTTTTGAGTTTCAAGCAATGGGAGAATTAGAATATTATATAATAAGCAATAAGGATGAATTATTTCCATCAGAAGATCAGAAAGGATATCAAGAATCATTTCCTTTCAATAAAATGGAAGACTTTAGAGTTGAGGCAATGAGTTTAATTTCGCAATGTGGTGGAAAAATAAAATATGGTCATTCAGAGGTAGGCAATTTTGTATTAGAAGACAAAAATTACGAACAGAATGAAATAGAATTTTTACCCTGCCCTGTAGAAGAAGCTGCTGACCAACTAACTTTAGCAAAATGGATTCTACGTCAATTAGCTTATCAGTATGGAGTAAGCATTACTTTTGCTCCAAAAATAACAACAGGAAAGGCTGGTAGTGGTTTGCATATACATACTCGCTTGGTAAAAGGCGGAAAGAATGTAATGGTTGAAAATGGAAAACTAAGTGAGGTTGCAAAAAAAGTAATTGCAGGTTATTTAAGTTTAGCTCCTTCATTAACTGCTTTTGGCAATACAAACCCAACTTCATATTTTAGACTAGTACCACATCAAGAAGCTCCTACAAGTATTTGCTGGGGCGATAGAAATAGGTCAGTATTAGTACGTGTACCATTAGGGTGGACAGGTTCGAGTGATATGGCACAAGTAGTAAATCCATTGGAAAAAATTCAAGAAACTGATTTCTCATTCAAGCAAACTGTTGAATACCGTGCTGCAGACGGCTCTGCAAATGTTTACCATTTAATGGCAGGCTTAACCGTTTCTGCTCTCCATGGATTAACGAGAGATGATGCACTTAAATATGCAAAGGAAACTTATGTAGACATCAATATATTTGAAGATAAAGCTGTTAGTGACAAACTTAAGACCTTACCTGAATCCTGTGCTCAATCAGCAAAAGCTCTTGAAGCACAGAAGACTGAATTTTTAAAATATAATATTTTTACTGAAGACCTTATTGATAATATTATAGAGCAGCTTTATTCTTTTAATGATGATAATTTAAGAAAAGAAGCAGAAAAAGATGAGCAAAAGCTTATTGATTTAGTTCAGGCTAATATTCATTGTGGATAAGCCGATATTATAGAAATTATAAAAGCAAAAGGCTGTCTAAAAAGAGACAGCCTTTTGCATATAAAATTATTTTGAATATTATTCAATAACCAAATAAACCATTGTTTGGTTTATTAGTGTGTACGCTATTTCACCAAAAGTAATTGGTCCAGTAAAATTCTCAATTCTCTTACCTTCTAGTTCACCATATAAATAGTTTAATATACAGTTACAAGCAAACTCTACAGAAGTATCTATTTTAGGAATATTTTTCTCAAAATCAGCAGCATAATTATTTACTGGGATCGACAGTCTATAAACAGAATCCTTAAATACTGGCGCATATAGATCTACTTTATTATTTTCGGTATCAATATTTTTAAAACTAACATTAATAATTGCACCTGAATAACTTGTAGTAAGAGGTGATTTTATGTCAATATTATTGTCACTAATATACTTTGCAAAATTAGTCCTTTCTCCATTAACCAAACAATCCGAAATCTCAAAACCATCTTCAAGAGGTTTTATTTCAATACCATTAATATCCTGCTTAAATATATTTACAATCTCTAGTCTTGCCACCTTATCTTCAGGTAATTTTACATGTACAGCAATGGCTTTATCATTATTAGATTTGCCAGTAATACCATTGAAAGTCTTGGGCACATCTTCAGAATTAAGATCCATACCTGCAACCCATCCAAAAACAGGATTATCATACATACCCTCAATTTCTTTGGACTTAAGGGCAAACTCTTTATGAATTTCTTGAAAAGGTGGAACAATAATCATTGTAAATCCATTTTCATAAGAATCTTCAGCAATATTTTCAATATTTGTTACATCATATTCTTTTATTAAGAATTCGTCAGAAATATTTGATAATTGATTTACAAAAATTAGTTCTTGGCTGAATAAACCTTTCTCTTCTCCCATAAAATAAGGGATGGTTCCAGCTATCCAATTTCCTTTTGGCAAATTTTGCAGGACTTTTTCGTCGCCCGCCAATGCTAGTAACTGACCATCATTTATCAAATCAATTACCGTTTCTATTTTATATAATTTACTTTTCATCGCATTAATTTTTTTCATTAAAAATCATTTCCATATCTTGCTTTACTGCCAGAGCATATTTCTGACACAGGGCATGTATCTCATCCACTGCTTTTTCCATCGTCTTTTTACCTTTTACGATATCCTTTTTTGCTTGAGTTATTTTCATCTGAAGCACAAAATTATTAAATACAATTTTACTTTCAGGATTTAAAATAATCTTCCATTCAGGTCTGTCTTTTTTAGGAATGCTTTCCATAATATTACTTATTTGATTATTATTTATTTAATTAAAGCAGAAAATCTATTGCATTTAATTTTTTAAGAAACATAGACTAGTTGAGCAATTTATTATTCTATAAATCAAATACAATATTTACGCATACTAATACATGAGCAATGTCATAAATAATTGCGAGTGTAAAAGTAATGATATTTTATTAGGATTGCAAATCTTTAAAAAACACATGGAAGAATTCTCCAAGTTTTCTTAGAATAATTAGAATAATCAGGGAAATAGCAATTTAATAATGTTTCTTCAAATAATAATTTCAAAATTAAGTTTATGTATAAAAACAATAGAAATGAAAATCTATAAACATCCCAATGACTAATAATTAGAGGTGTAATTGCTACAATAATTGAAGTATACATTGGATGCCTAATAATACTATAAGGTCCATTTGTTATCAAAATAGCATTTTTTCGTGGTTGAGGGGCAATATTAATTTTACTCTTTTGCATTACATAAACTGCCCAAACAGCTAATAATATTCCTAAAAACTCCATTAATTGCCAAATAATTCCATCAGCAATAATTGGTGATATTACTATAAATACAGCAAAACCAACATATTGAATAAATGTCAAAATAATATTTATGATTCTTTGTTTTCTGTTTAGTTCCATATACAGTCTAATTACTCTTTATTTTTTGTATCTATCCAAATACTTACAGGTCCATCATTTATAAGTTCAACATCCATATGAGCACCAAAATCGCCACTTTTTACTCTTCTCCCTATTTTGTCAGATAAGTTCTCAATAAATTTCTCATAAATGGGAATAGAAATTTCAGGTTTTGCAGCTCTAATATAACTAGGTCTTGATCCTTTTTTTGTTTTGGCATACAAAGTAAACTGACTTATAACCATAGCTTCACCACCAATATCAATCAAGCTATAATTCATTACTCCTTCTTTATCATCGAATATACGCAGCTTTGATATTTTAGCGCTTAACCATTCAATATCTTTTTCAGAATCTTCATTCTCAACACCAATAAAAATAAGTAATCCTTTACTAATGAATCGATTATCTTTTTTATTGATTATTACTTGAGCCTTTTCAACTCTTTGTATTAATGCTCTCATAATATATTAGTTTTACTCAAAACTCTTAAAAACTCTAGCTAGAGAAAATCCTGGTGCATCAACTTCCAAATCCAAGAAATATCCAAAAGGGGTTTGAGAAACATCGTAACCAACGTTTTTAAGTCTGGCTTCTACTTTATCGAATAGAGTTTTAGTAAATTCTGGTGATGCTTTACTGTCGCTAAGATGTGCAAATGAATGCAGAACCACTTCATTAGTATCATTTTTTCGCAAAATCCATTTAACAAAATTAAGAAGCTTTTTCTCAACAGACTTCTCCCTCCCTCCTATTTCATCTTGTTCTTCTACTTGAATAAATGCCGCTTGAACTTTTTCATACTCTACTCTTTCCGAAAAATCCTCAGCATTCTCTATTGTTTTAATTGTTGGCTTGTATGCAAACTTATTGCAGTATATCATTAATAGTTTCATGCTCTTTTAATTAATATTTAACACTGTTGGCAAAGTTCGGAAAAATTATCAACTGTTCAATTATCCATTATAGAAATTATAAATGAAAGAATTATATAATATCTTACTTTTGCAGAAATTAAAAACACACAAACTATGTTTCCAACGTTAGGACACCTTATTAATTACTTATTTGGTACAAGTGTAAATTTTCCTATGCCAACATATGGATTTATCTTAGTATTATCTTTTGCTACTTCTGGCATTGTTCTGAATATGGCTTTTAAAAGAAAAGAAAGACTTGGTGAGCTAAAATCCCATAAGTCAAAAGAACTAGTCTCAGGACCTATTAATTATTTTGACTTATTATTTTCATCTTTTTTTTATTTTATTATATTTTATAAAGTAGTTGGGATAATTTTCGAATATGATATTTTTGTAAAGGATATTAACTCATATATTTTTTCATTACAAGGGAATATATATGCAGGATTTGTTGCAGCCATCGGAGGATTTACTTATTCATATCTTAGTGCTAAAAAGAAGTTCTCAGAAGTCCCAAAATATACAGAGGTTGATGTATTCCCTCATCAGATCACTATGAATATAGTAATGATTGCTGCATTATCTGGAATAGTTGGAGCTAAGATTTTTGACATTCTAGAAAATTTTGATAGCTTTATGAAAGACCCTTTAGACCAATTATTCTCTACAGGTGGTTTTACATTTTATGGCGGGCTTATACTTGGAACTTTATCGGTTGGTATCTATATTAGAAAACGAGGTATTAGTATTCTGCAAATGCTAGATTCAGGAGCACCAGCAATATTAGCTGCTTATGCTGTAGGCAGAATGGCATGCATGCTCAGTGGCGATGGCTGCTGGGGGATTCCCAATCCAGAGCCCCAGCCAGAGTGGCTTGCGTTTCTACCAGACTGGATGTGGGCATATAACTTTCCTCATAATGTTATTAAAGAAGGAATTCAAATCAGTGGTTGTAACGGAGAATATTGCTATATGCTTGATGTACCCGTTTTTCCTACACCATTTTACGAATCAAGTTTAAGTGCTTTATTTTTCCTTATTGTATGGTTTGTACAAAACAAAATTAAAGCTCCCGGAACAATGTTCTTTATAGCCATTGGATTAAATGGAATCGCTAGATTTTTTATAGAGAAAATCAGAGTAAATAATGAATACCATATTGGTGGAGGAATAACTCAGGCAGAGATAATTTCAAGTCTATTAGTTGTTATTGGGATTGTAGGGATTATTGTCCTGCATAAAATACATAAGGCTAAAGGCTAAAGACTAAAGGCTAAAGTTTAAAGGCTAAAGTTTAAAGGCTAAAGTTTAAAGTTTAAAGGCTAAGGTAATGAGCTTATAACAATTAATAATTCTTATCGTTTGCTAGTTGTAATTTAATAACTTTGACCTTTATTTCTTAATGAGTTGAATTGTGAAAATGGAAAGAAAATTTCTTTTATTCTTAACTGTATTAATGCTATTGTATAAGCATAATCATGCTCAGCAAACTGATGCTGAATGGATGAAAAACACTGATTCAACTAATATTGTGTTTACTATTCCTAACAAATCCGCTTTCTCAATTAGAGACACTAATGTAATTGATACTACTCTT
>QMPB01000223.1 GCA_003648395.1 Bacteroidota bacterium | reverse complement strand
TAGCCCGCCTGCCATCCCTATGGGAGGAAATCCGACTGGTAGGTGCAATTCGTTGATATTCTTAAGATGATAAATGAAGAAAGAAAAATATCAAGGAAATGAAGATGAGCATGGAATTATATCGATTCAACAATCACAATTAATAATTAAACATTAATAATTAAACATTTACAATTAAACATTAGTAAATAATAATATCTTTGTGGTCTAACAATAAAGCAATAATAAAATGTCACATTTAATAGCACCATCAATGTTGTCGGCAGATTTTCTGAATCTTGGTCGCGATGTAGAAATGATTAATAATTCGCAAGCCGACTGGTTTCATATTGATGTGATGGACGGAATGTTTGTTCCTAATATCTCCTTTGGGTTTCCAATAATGAAAGCAATATCTAAAATTGCGAAAAAGCCTATGGATGTGCATCTTATGATTGAGGATCCGGATAGGTATTTTGATGAGTTTAAGAAAAATGGTGCCGATATTATTACTGTGCATTACGAGGCTGTGCGACATTTGCATAGAAGTGTACACGCCATTAAAGAGTTAGGGATGCAAGCAGGAGTGGTTCTTAACCCTCATACTTCGGTAAATAACCTAGAGGATATTATTGCTGACCTTGATGTGGTATTGCTAATGAGTGTAAACCCTGGTTATGGTGGGCAAAAATTTATTGAGAATACCTATGCTAAACTTGGTGCTATGAAAGACCTAATAATTCAGAAAAATTCAAAAGCTCTTATCGAAGTTGATGGCGGTGTGGGTACTCATAATATTGGTAAATTAGTTGCTGCAGGTGCTGATGTTCTTGTTGCAGGTAGCGCAGTATTTGGCTCTGATAATCCCATGAAAACCATTGAGATATTGAAGAGAGGGTAGTCTTTAATTATAGCCCTCAGTCCATAGTTGGTAGTATTTTTTCTTAATTTAAGTGTTCTACTTTTAGAGAAGTTCCATTATAATAGTATTTTATGGAAGCTCTTTTTTTGTTATTATTTTCAACGCTAAAAGTTCTGATAAGTCTGTTCTTTTCAAAGATAAAACTATCATGACCAAAATATCCTTTAAAGATAAAATCATCAATGTTTATAGGCGTTAATTCTACTTCTTTATTTGATGTAAATGCATAAATATTTCCATAACTACCACTGCCTGCGGCAGAAGTGAATATAAAAAGCTCTTCAAAACCATCGTTATCAATATCATAAAGCTCAATTCTATTAATGGGATCGATATCTTTTAGTGAGATAGGAATTTTATTGTCAAAATTGGCTCCAATAATATCAATATCTACTAAGCTCATTCCTATGGGATTTGATATTTTGAATACAATATCTTTTCCACTAGTAGTTTTCAAAATCTTTACGCTAAAGGGATTTTCTTTGTTGATTTCATTATTTACATTATTATTGGAATCTTCTTGTTGTATATTTTCTGGAGGTAAATAATCCAAATTATCGCAATAGTTAAAAATAAATATTGAGAGTATTATTATAGCTATTCTTATGTAATTCATTATAATCTTATTTTATAAAAAGAATTTTTCCAATTGCAGTTTGCTCGTCCATTTCTTCATCGGTAACAAAAACTAGATATACACCGGTTGCAACACGCTCCCCATTTAAATTTAGGCCATTCCAAATTGCTTGACCGCCAAGTGCATTAGTTTCAAATACGAGATTGCCGTAAGTGTCAGTAATCTTTACATTGGCATTATTAATAAGACCTTTAATGGCTATTGGACCACCATAATTTGGACGTACAGGATTTGGGAATATTGTTATTTCTTTTTCCTGAACTTCAGCTCCTAATGTGGCTGTACTTCTGAATGATATTATTCCATTTTTTGTTCCAAAATACACTTCACCACTTTCATCATCTATGGCAATACTATAAATCTCATTGCTTAGTAAAGGACTGTTCTCTGTTGTGAAATGATAAATTTGCTCAGAGGCATCTTCCGACATTAGAAAAACTCCTGCATTCTCTGTGGTAAACCATTTTCTATTGGCTCCATCAATGGCGATTCCTGTTACTACTTCCGATTCCAAAAGATATTGCGAAATGCCTTCCTGCTCAATATATATTTGTTGCGCATCGAAGTTTGAACCTGAGAAAACCATACTTGGAGAGTAGAAAACTGCCACACCCTTAGCAGTGCCAACCCAAACGTTGCCTTCTTTATCTAATGCAAGTGCTCTAACATCATTATGGGGTAATTTTCCATTATTGTCAGCCATGCTTAGTTGCTTCTTTTTGTCGTCAAAACTCTCATCGGGAGTTCTATTGTCATTATAAACAATAATGCCTTTTCCTCTAGGAATAATAATCCATTTCTGACCAAAGTCATCAATTATTAAATCTCCAATTTCTTGATCTGTAATATAAGGTGCTAAACTCAAAGCTTTCCATTGGCCATCAGGCTTCATAAAATGCAGAGTATTTGTATTAGCAGAATTTGTAACCCATAAATAATTATTTTCATCAAAGGCTAAGCCAGCTACAGCAAGGTGACCAGGTCTGTTTGACGCATCTTGAAGGGTGCTATTGGTAGTATTATAAATAATTTCAGTATTAAAATCCTTCATTTTTATAATTCCTTTCCCCCAAGTGGCTATATAAATTTCGCTAGAATTACTAGGGTTTACAATCACCTTCATAATATCAGCAATAGTATCAAATACAGCTGTATTGTCTGGAGTATAAGAGGTCCATTCTTGGTCAATAAATGAATAAATACCCTTTCTAGAATATGCATTATCCCAATTATTTTCAACACCTCCACTGGCAACCCATAATTGCCCTTGTCCCCAGCTAATGCTGTATGCATCTTTATATGCTGGCCCACTTGGTTTGAAAAAATCATATTCCCATTGCTTCCAACTGTTCACAAGTGATTGCTTTTCGTCAGCAAACCAAAATTCACCTTTCTTGTCAATTGTTAGATCATTGGCTAAGGGGCTTTTATCACCATATTTGTATATTAAAAAAGAGTCGAGCATATTATTGTAATAATACTTAATGGAGTACATACTAGCAAAAACTAATGTGTCGCCAAAACTCTTAATTTGTGATGTAGGATTCTTTGATATGCCGTGGAACTCTCTCCACTGATTGGCATTTTTCTTGAGAATAATATCTGTACCAAATGCCGAGCCTGGTTTATTTATATATAATCCTGAAGAATGAATTGCTATGCAGTTATAAGTACTATTAGGTAAGCTTAAACTATAATCTTTGTTCCAATTGCTGTAGTTGTTTAGGTTGTTGCTATTTACATCAGCAGAATATATTCCTTCGGAAGTAGCCGCATAGAATAAACTATCGTCATAGTCTAAGTCAAGAATACCAATGGATTTACCATCGGGACCAATATAGTATGTGTCTTTAATTTCTTTTTTCTTGGGATCCAATACCACAATACCAAAATCGCAGGCTAAATAAACAAAATCTCCTCTAAAAACTATTTTGTTTATTCTTTTGCTTCCTACTATTGATTTACGTTTAATATCTGATAAGTTATACTTTACATCATTCTTAAAAACATCAATATTGGCATTCTCGTATGCTATAATTAAATAAGCTGTAGATTGATTATACGCTAAAGTAGAAATATTTACATCCGAAAGACCATTGATGGTAGTCATACGGGTGATTATTTCTTCATTACGATCGTAATAAAAAGCACTATATGGTGTTGCACAATATATTCTTCCTTTTTCGCCCTCGCTTACCGCAATAGTCTTTGAGTAGGGAAGGTGCTCGCGCCATTCTTCAATTCCTATTTGGGAAAATGTGTTATTAAGGATAAAAAAAGATATTATTATAAGTATGAGTTTCATAGGTTTATTGTTCTTCTGTTTTATTAACTCAAAGTTTGTTCTTTTATTGCTATTATTAATCAATATTTAGATAGGCCACAAATATATGAAATATATAAAATGGTAATTATGAAAATTAACCTTAAATCTGTAGATTATTAAGAGTAAATAACTTATTTTTGAAGCTTCATTATTTTAATTGATATTTTTGAAAATGCATTATATTAAGAAGATTAACTATAGCTTTGTTTTTGCCCTTATTGTGGTATTAATTTCATTGCTATATAATTTTCAGGGAATGTTAAACAAAGCGCCGTATTCAATACATCAATGGCGACAATGCGATGGTATGAGTATTACTCTTAACTATTATCAAGAGGGGATGAAATTCTTCCAGCCATCAATGCATTTTCAGTATTCAAACCAAGGTAAAGGAATAGGGGAGTTTCCAATAATTTATTATATAAATGCCGCCATCTGGAAAATTACTGGTCAGTCGAATATTACTGCACGATTGCTAAATATTTTCATTGCATTTATGGGGTTGTTTGCCCTTTATAAAACAGTATATCTTTTGCTAAAAGATTATTTCTATTCCATAATTATACCATTATTTGTTTTTTCATCTACTCTGTATTCATACTACTTAAGTGGTTTTTTGGTGAATGTAGATGCCATAAGTTTTATATTTATATCATGGTATTTTATTGCCAAATATTGGAAAAATAAAAGAATACTTGACTTAGCATTATTCTCTCTATCGGTAACTATTGCTGGAGTTTTAAGGTCAACTGTGTTGCTTGGAATGGCTCCTTTTTTATTAATTTATGCTTTAGAATTTCTAGGAATTATAAAGGCTAAATTATTTGATAAAAAACTCGCTAGTTTTATAGCACTATTATTCCCAATTATAATACTGGCAATTTGGCTAAAATTTGCCATTAACTATAATGAGGCCAATAATTCGGTATATTTTTTAACGAAGCTAAGACCAATCTGGGCTGCCGATTCTATTGAAATAGCACGCATTTTCTCATCTCTTTATAATAATCTATTGCCTGAGTTATTTCATTATAGCGTAGAGATTTTTTTTAGTATTATTCTGTTTTTAGGGTTTATCTTTATTGGCAAACAGAATAAATATTTAGCAATTATTTGGATTACAATATTAATTGAGCTCATAGTATATCTATTATTATGGTTCCTAAATCTCGATGTTCATGATTATTATCTATTGGAAATTATTATCCTTGTTCCTCCATTATTATTAAGTGTTGCAATAGCCCTTAAAGACAAATATATTAAGCTTTTCGATTTATTATTTCTGCGATATTTTATCGCATTTATACTGCTAGTATCTATTGCATACACATCATTTTCCTTAAGAGCTAAGTACCGAGGTGTTGGCGATAAGAATATTGCAAATTATATATTAAATAAGAAAGATATAGCGTATTGGAATTGGTACCATTGGCATTATGATAATACTTTTAAAGCCTATGAGAGTATAACTCCTTACTTGCGAAGTATTGGAATTAATAGAGAGGATTTGGTACTGAGTATAAAAGATCAGAGTCCAAATATATCTTTATATCTTATGGATCAGAAAGGCTTTTCTTCTTTATACCAAGAGGATAAATCAATAAAAGAACAGATTGATTTTTATATCAAAAGGGGAATAAAATATATAATTGTAAATGATGCTTCTCTAATGCAAGGTGTAGAATTAGAAGAGTATAAGGATAATAAAATTGGAGAGTATAAGAATATTGTAATTTATAAACTATAGCTTTACATATTCGATAAATAATCTTTTATATTGATTAGGCCAAATACATTAGCAGCAGTTAATGCCACTACTACAACAATTACCCATCTTACAAAATTAGCTCCATTTTTGATAGCTAATTTACTGGCTATAAGCGCACCAAGCACATTCCCAATTGCAAGTGTAAAACCATATAAATAATTCACCTGGTCGTTATAAATAAATACAGCTAAACTAAAAGGAACATATAAAAGAACAATAAATACTTTAATAGCATTTGCTTTCACTAGATCATAACCTGCACCTAACACTATTGCTATAAGAAGTAAATAACCAATTCCTACATGAATAAATCCTCCATAAATACCAATAAGAAAGAAAACGAACATAATAAAAGGCGACACCTTTCTTTGGAGTAGGCTCTCACTGCCTTTAAGCCATAGCTGTGGTTTATAGAAAATAAATGCAAGCATAAAAACCATAATTACCACCATTGCTTTCTCAAAAACTTCCTCGTTCATATCCACGGCAATCCATGCTCCTATAATTGATCCTATAACACTTGGTATGCCAAGCTTTAATCCCTTTTTCCAATCAAGAATATTCTCTTTCTTAAAACTAGTTGTGGCGGTAAGAGTTTGTAAAGTTATTGCAATACGATTAGTTCCATTGGCTACAGCAGCAGGTAATCCCATAACATACATAAGTACGCTTAATGATATTATAGAGCCACCACCAGCCAATGTGTTTATAAAGCCAACAAATACTCCAGCTATTATTAATGTTATGATTTCGTAAACTTCCATGATAATAATTGGAAAATATTAGTTTAGATATTTTGCTACTATAGGAATTCTTCGTCCCATTCCAAAAGCTTTTGATGAAATCCTTAGAATTGGCGCTGTTTGATATCTTTTATGCTCATTTAAATTTACCATTCTTAGTATTCTATCCACAGTAGCTTTCTCATAGCCCATTGCAATAATGTCTGTAGGTCCTTTATGGTTTTCTATATATTCAAAAAGAATTGAATCAAGAATTTCATAATCAGGCAGCGAGTCGCTATCTTTTTGATCGGGGCGAAGTTCTGCCGATGGAGGTTTAGTAATTGTATTCCATGGAATAACCTCAGTATTGCGATTCATGTATTTTGCGAGCTCAAAAACATCAGTTTTATAAACGTCGCCAATCACAGCAAGTCCTCCGTTCATATCGCCGTATAGAGTTCCATAGCCTACTGCGGCCTCACTTTTGTTGGAGGTATTTAGTAGTATATTCCCAAATTTATTGGAAAAAGCCATTAGTAATACTCCTCTAATACGTGCTTGAAGGTTTTCTTCGGCAATATTAAATTCCAAACCTTTGAAAAAAGGTGCTAGTTCTGATTCAAAAGAATTATAAATATTTTTAATTGGAATAATATGATCTTTTATTCCTAAGTTTTTCGCTAAATCTTCGGCATCTTTTACGGAATGATCGCTAGAGTATTGTGATGGTAGAAGTATTACTTCCACATTGTTTTTGCCAAGTGCTTCCACTGC
>QMPB01000222.1 GCA_003648395.1 Bacteroidota bacterium | reverse complement strand
GGAATAAAACTCGGTTTTGGTGAAAAAAATGTAAATCAAGTCTGTAGTATATATGATATCCCAGAAGATTTCTTCCTAGAGATTGTTAATACATTTAATAATCCAGAGTTTTTCACCAAACCTAATATGGATTCTTTTCCATTGAAGTTAATTTTTGATTATTTGCGAAAAGCCCACGATTTCTATCTTAATGTTAAGATTCCTGAAATTAGACAGTTGATAAACAGAATGCTCGAAACTGAAAATTTGGAAATACAAAAAGCTGTATTATTAATTAGTAAACTTTTTGAGGATTATGCTTTACAGTTGGAGCAACACATTGCAAGAGAGGATAATGTGGTCTATCCTTATGTATTAATTTTAGAACAAGCGTATGAAACTAAGAATATAACAGATTTAGAGTTGTTTCTTATAAAACATGATTTTAAAATTGATGAATATGCAAGAAACCATGATAATATTGAGGAGAAGTTATACGATATTAAGAGTTTAATCATTAAGTATATAGTTCCAGATAATAATTATGTTAATAGTTTTAAAGTATTGGGACAGCTTGCTCACCTTGAAGATGATATAAACGACCACTCAACAATGGAAAATAAAGTTCTTATTCCAAGAGTTAGAAAAATGGAAGAATTAATAAACAAATTGAATTAATAATGAAACCAATTCAATTAGTAATATTTACAGAGTCGTTTATAATTAATAAGGGCTTAGAGTTTATCTTTAAGAAGATAAGAGGGCTTACTGTTATTGCTACAGTCGATAATGAGCAGGATTTGTTATTTATTAATATGAATAAGCAAGTAAACTTTATTCTTACTAGCAATACAATGTTTGATGCCTGTGATTCTTTAAAAAATATTTATAAAACTGATAATAGCAAATCTTGGGGGTTAATTTATACAGATCGAACGCATTTTGAAGGTTTCTATAATTTTGATTTAATACTATCAATTTTAGATTCAGAATCAGAGACAATACATAGAATTCAAGATTATTTGAAAAGAATAAGTGAACCAAATGATGATTCTGAACAATACCTTAGTAATAGAGAGAAAGAAATACTTAAACAAGTAGCCTTGGGATTAACAAATAGTCAGATTGGAGAAAAATTATTTATTAGTCAACACACTGTTGTAACACATAGAAAAAAAATTACTGCTAAACTTGGAATTAAAACCATTTCAGGTCTTACTGTTTACGCTTTACTCAATAATTTAATAGAAATTAGTGATATAGATGAGTTAAATTAGTAGTGTCTGAGCTATATTTTCATATTTTTTTATACAATATTAACAAATAATACACAGTGTAACATTCATGTATTCAGGCAGTAGTGATATTATATATCTAAATATAGCAATTAATTAATATTCAAATTGAGGCATGGTATTACTTAATTAGTATTTTTGGCACTTATTTAAGAATAATTAACAATTGCACAAAAGTTTAATGAATTCTTAACAAAATTATAGCATAGAATTATCACAGAATTTCAAATTATTTTTTATTAACTAAAACAAACAAATTACAATGAAGAGACATTTACTAAAATTGGTATTGGTTGTATTTGCAGTTGTGAGCTCATTCACTTATGCACAAGCACAGGGTACCGTAACTGGAAAAGTGATTGATTTAGAGAATGGTGCGCCCCTTGCTGGAGTTGCTGTAAAGATTGTTGGTCAATCAAAAGGAGTTGTTGCTGACTTAGATGGTTATTTTGAATTAGAGGTTAGCGGTGATGTTAGTTTAGACATTGAGTACATGGGTTACGAGTCTAAGATTATTAAAGTTTCTGTAAGTAATGGAAACTTTAAAAATCTTGGAAAAATTAGAATGACGCCTATTTCTATTGGTTTAGGAGGAGTTAACGTGATTGCAGATAGAGCAAAAGAGCGTGAAACACCAGTTGCTTTTTCAAATGTTGATGCAAAGCAACTTCAATTGCAATTAGGATCTCAAGATTTGCCAATGGTAATGAATAATACACCTGGTGTATATGCTACTGCTCAAGGTGGTGGAGCTGGAGATGCTCGTATCAATGTTCGTGGTTTTAATCAAAGAAATGTTGCCATCATGATTAATGGTGTTCCTGTTAATGACATGGAAAATGGTTGGGTTTATTGGTCTAATTGGGACGGTGTTGCTGATGCAACATCTTCTATTCAGATGCAGCGTGGTTTAAGTGCTGTAAATTTGGCTACTCCTTCTATTGGTGGTACTATGAATATTATTACTTCACCAGCAGAAATGAAATCTGGTGTTAGTATTAAAGGCGAAGTTGGTTCTGGAGGATTCATGAAATCTACCATTACTGGCCATAGTGGATTAATCAATGATAAATATGCAGTAAGCGCTTCTGTGGTTCGTAAAGTTGGTAATGGTGTTATTGATGGAACATGGACTGATGCTTGGGCATATTATTTTGGTGGAAGTTATAATATTAATAAGAATCATCGTTTAGAGGTTTATCTTGTAGGTGCTCCTCAGCGTCACGGACAGAACTTATATAAGCAAAATGTTGCTGCTTATGATAGTGATTATGCCAAATCAATTGGTGCTGATAGCGCTGCTGCTCATTACACTGCTTCAGAAAGTGGTCGTTTGTACAATGAAAACTGGTCTTCAGTATCTGAAAGCTATAAAGGACAACAAAACTGGAATGGTAAATCAAGAGATCGTTATGATGGTACTTTCATCAACGAAAGAGAAAATTTCTATCATAAGCCAATAGCTAATTTAAACTGGTATGCTCAATGGAGCAAGAATTTATCTCAATTTACTACTGTATATTGGTCAGGTGGAAAAGGTGGTGGAAGTGGAACCATTGGACATCTAAAATGGGATTATTCTTCTGAACCTTCTCGTATAATAGATTATAATGCGACTATTGCTAATAATAGTACTGATACTGCTTGGGGTATTTTGAGAAATAGTAATAATAATCAAAATACTTATGGTGCTATTACTAAATTTAAGTATAAAGTAAATGATAAACTTAAGCTTCAAGCTGGTTTAGACTGGAGAACTGCTACTATTGAGCATTACCGTGATGTACGTGACTTATTAGGTGGTCAATTCTATGTTGATAATAGTAATAAATTTGAATCAGGTAGTCAACTAAATAAAAAATTAGGCGATAAAATTGCTTATTTTAATACCAATACCGTAGATTGGCTTGGTGGATATATTCAAGGTGAATATAAAACTGAAAAATTAAGTATTTATGGTACTTATGGTTATTCTCAAATTAAATATTCTTTTACTGATCATTTTCGTAAAAATGATGCTGGTGGTGAACGTTATTCTGAAAGTGCTTGGATATCCGGTCAACAAATTAAAGGTGGTGTTTCATTCCGTCCAACTGATGGTTTAAGTGTATTTGGAAATTTTGGTTTTGTTAGTAAAGTGCCTATCTTTGATAACGTTATTGACGATTATAGCGGTACAGTTTCTGCTGATCCTGCTAATGAAAAATTCCAAGCTTATGAAGCTGGTGTTTTATACAATACTGCAGACCGCAAATTGGATATTAAAGCTAATTACTACTATACAATGTGGAAAGACAGATCTTTAAGTAGAGGTATTACTAATCCTGATGGAACAGAAGGTATTGTATTCTTAAGCGGAATGAATCAGAAACATAGTGGAATTGAATTTGAAGCTAAATATACTATCAATAAACTTGTTGGTGTAGGTGCTATGGGCTCATTTGGTAACTGGATTTATACAAATGATGTAAAAGGTCAATATAAAAACTATGACCCAGATACTACGATTAAATATAATTTTTATGTTGATGGTTTAAAAGTAGGTGATGCTCCTCAAACACAAATGGCAGGATGGGTAGATTTATACTTAACAAAAGGTTTAGCACTACAGTTTATATACAGATATAACACAAATTTCTATGCTAATTGGGATCCATTTACTAGAACTGATGCTTCTGATAATGCGCAAGTTTGGGAAGTTCCTAGCTATGGATTATTTGACATTCATTTGAAATATAAACTTCCTCTTAAAGGTCGTGTAGGTGTTGAAGTATTTGGTCATGTATTTAATGCATTTAATGCAATGTATATTTCTGATGCTGTTGATAATAGTCGTTATAATGGATATTATGGTGCTAACCATCAACTAGGACATACTGCTAACTCTGCTGAGGTATTTATTGGTTTACCAAGAACTTTTAATGTTGGACTTAAAGTTTCTTTTAGGTAATAATATATTTTACTGTTAATAATTATTACAATATTACCCAGCTCTACTCTAGAGCTGGGTTTTGTTTTATTTATTAATAACCTGAGTTCGATGTGAGCTTTGTTCACAGTTTCAGATAGTTAGTTCATATACGACTCAAATTTATGAAGTATTATCGGGATAATTCAAGTAAATTTGAGGAAGTAGATGGACTAATTATCGAAATTTATAAAAAAGTCAATAGTAAACTACCTTTGCACTAAAAACCTCTCGTTATAGCCCGCTATAACTTCGTGATTTTTAGCAACAAACCTGGCTTACTATTGACTTTCTGTGAGTGAAATCTTACATCGGACTCAGGTTAATACCTTTGTTTTCAATTTAAAACAATAATTATGAATAAGTTGTTTACGCTATTGCTCTTAACCTTGATAGGATTTTCAGCATGCAATAAGAATACAGATAAAAAAGATGATGATAAGCAATCTGTAACAGATATTCCCTATGTAATAATGCTTTCAATGGATGGTTTTCGTTGGGATTATACCGATAAAACATCCACCCCAAATTTCGATAAGATAGAACAAATAGGAGTGAAGTCAAGAATTCAAGCATCCTTTCCTACTAAAACATTTCCAAATCATTATTCTATTGCCACTGGACTTTATCCCGATCATCATGGAATAGTAAATAATACTTTCTGGGATCCGCAAAGAGGAGTTCTTTATAAGATTTCTGATAGGAGTAAAGTAGAAGATGGATATTTCTACGGAGGAGAACCAATTTGGGTAACTGCAGAGAAACAAAATGTGAGGAGTGCATCTTACTTTTGGGTAGGTTCTGAAGCAGAAATTGATGGCTATAGACCCAGCATTTGGAAACGCTATGAACATAATTTTCCATTTTATCAGCGAGCAGATTCTGTAATAGCATGGTTGCAACTACCTAAAGAAAAAAGGCCACATCTTATTACTTGGTATGTAAGTCAGCCAGATAGTTATGGACATAAATATGGCCCTTATAGTCAAGAAATTAGAGATACAGTTTCAGGACTTGATAAACTTTTGGGCTATTTTATGGACAAATTAGCTTCACTAGATATTGCAAAGAATGTGAATGTGATAATTACTTCTGACCATGGAATGGAGGCAATAGTTCATGAAAGAAGTATTTCTCTTTCTGATTATGTAAAATCAAGTTGGGTAAATGGAATGAATGGTGGAAATCCTACTTATAATATTTGGGTTAAAGATGGGTTTAAGGATTCAGTTCGTTTAGCCTTGAATAATATTCCTCATTTGCATCTTTACGATAAGAATAATGTTCCTGCTCGTTTGCATTATATGACAAATGAGAGATGTGGTGATTTTGTTGCTACTGCTGATAGTAGTTGGGCTTTATTCAGTGGAAATATTCCAAATTTTACAGTAGGAGGTACTCATGGTTACGATAATAATATTACATCCATGGATGCAACATTCTATGCTTATGGACCAGCTTTTAAAGTGAATTATAGGCAAGAGAAGTTTAGAAATATTGATATTTATGAGTTAATATGTACTATTTTAAAGCTAGAGCCAGGAACAAACGATGGTGATTTAGAAAAGGTTAAATCAATGTTGAAATAGAGTAAAATCAGAGGTGTAATTTTTTGCAAAAAATTTATTGTGATAGAAAGGAAAAAAACTTACTTTTGCATCCGCAATTAAAGCGAAAGAAATTAGTTTTAATATTTGCATTGGAGAGGTGGGAGAGTGGCTTAATCCACCAGTTTGCTAAACTGACGTACGGGCAACTGTACCGGGGGTTCGAATCCCCCCCTCTCCGCAATCAGGGACTTATCCAAAATCAGTTGGGTAGTCCTTTTTTTATTTCCCTTATAACTTCCTTTAATTGATGTAATTGCATAAAGTAAATAATTATATCCAGAGGGTCGAAGTTGACGATTATCTGATTGAACGACCATCCCATTAGGAAATACAATCTTTTGAATAGCCTTTTTCATTTCATAACTACCCGAATCCCATATCTCATCAAGGTTTTGAATTGTATTTATCACTTTATTAATCTTTTTATTAAGGGTCGAAGTAGATACAATAGTATTGGGTAAATTTTGCTCTAATCTAAAAATATCTTCCGCATATTTTTTTGAGAATTTCTCGTAAATTTTCTCTGGAATCTTCCCTATTGCAAATCGCTCTTCTACCGTTTCTATTTCTTTTCTAAGTTCACTAATTTTCTTTTTAGTAAACTTTGCTTCTTTCTTCATTTCCTCATCCCTACTGACAATCATTTTTACTAAACTCATGGCAAGTGGTTTTTCAAGTTTCTTATCAAAGCTGAAAGAACCTAAAAACTCCTTAAATTGTTCATGCAGCCCTTTTGAAAGAGCATTTTTAGTTGTATTAGCATTAATATGAACTCCACCACATTTAAAGCACTTATAATAATGGGTAAGTCTCACTGCACCAGTAGAAATAATCTTTTTCTTTTTTACATAGCCTACCAACTTAAATCCACATTCACTACATAACACATCGCCATTAAGCGGTCTCGGGTCATTTATCGTTTCCTTTTGATAGCCTTTAATTTCCCTTTTATTTTCTTTAAGCTTGTTATTGATATATAGAAAGTCTTTTTCAGACACCATAGCTTGCCAATCTCCCTTGACTGGCTTATCTATTAAATTATGAATAATAATTCCTGCATAGAAAGGCTTTTGCCACATCTTATGAATATGCTTCAAGGTCATATCTATCCCTCTCTTTTTAAGCTTTTCAATAATATGAATATCTCGTTCCCCTCTTCGTTTCCATTTCCAAGCCTCGTTTAAAGCTTCTCCATCTTTATTTATCTCTATTCGTGTTCTAGCTGCAAATCGAGCTTCATCCTTTACGTATGGACCAAATTTAGTATAACCTAAAGGAGCTTGCCCCAACCATTTCC
>QMPB01000221.1 GCA_003648395.1 Bacteroidota bacterium | reverse complement strand
GCTATACAAGAAAAGGACTTTGTAAAGGCGTGTATAAAATGCGGTCTTTGTGTGAATGCTTGCCCATATGATACTCTTGACTTAGCGACGATACAGTCTTCAACAGTTACAGGAACTCCATTTTTTAAAGCAAGAGAAGTGCCTTGTTATATGTGTCTCGATGTGCCTTGCGTACCACCTTGCCCAAGTGGAGCTTTAGATATTAATCTTTTGAAGAATGATTCTGAAGAGATGGATATTAGTAAGGCAAGAATGGGATTGGCAGTTATTAATAAGGAAACTTGTGTTGCCTTTTGGGGAATACAATGCGATGCTTGTTATAGAGCTTGTCCATTAATTGATGATGCTATTATTGTAAAAACTGAACGCAATGAGCGCACAGGTAAGCATGCATATTTAATTCCAGAAGTGTCAGCTAATTCTTGTACAGGTTGTGGCTTGTGTGAACATGCTTGTATTACAGAGTTGCCAGCAATTAAAGTGTTTCCTAGAGCTATGGTTATGGGTAAAGAAGGTAGCCATTATATTAAAGGGTGGGATGCAGATGATGAAAAGAGACTTAATGATATTAAAAAAGTTGAAAAGTACTCTGAAGATAATTCAGGTGCAATAGATTACTTAAACAATAGCGACGATTTATTTACTGATGATTAAAAACCATAAGATTTTAATATTGCGTAGAATAGTGCAATTAGCAATCATAATTTTGTTTATTGGCAGTTCTGTTTATGGGTGGAAAATACTTGATGGAAACTATAGTACTGCTGAGGTATTAGGCTTTTTTAATTTAAGTGACCCTTATTCAGTTCTGCAGATATTGGCAAGTGGTTTTATTCCAGCATCCTCAGTATTAATAGGAGCGATAATAATTACCTTATTCTATTTTGTCTTGCGAGGACGTATGTTCTGTTCATGGGTTTGCCCATTAAATTTTATTACTGATTCTGCAGAATGGATAAGGGAAAAGCTACATATTCAACCACTTATAAAGAATAAGGATGTTGATAGAAATATGCGTTATTATGTATTATTAATGGGTTTAATTCTTTCTGCAATATTTGGATTTGCAGCTTTTGATGTTATTAATCCAATAAGTATGTTGCATAGAGCTATAATTTTTGGCTCATTATCAGGTCTATTTGTAGTCCTATTTATATTTTTCTTCGACTTGTTTATTCTTAAACATGGATGGTGCGGTCATATTTGTCCGGTAGGTGCTTTTTATTCTTTTGTTGGTAAATGGGGAATTCTAAAGGTATTTCATAAGCATGATAATTGTACTGATTGTATGAAGTGTAAGCTTGTATGTCCAGAAGTGCAGGTGCTTGATATAATAGGGCTTAAAACGGATAATATAAAAATGGGTGCTTGTACCAACTGTGGTGCTTGTATAGATGTATGCAAAGATGATGCTTTAGAATTTAAAATTACAATTAAATAAAAAATAGAACTTAATAAATATATAAACTATGAATAAATTTTTAATCTCAGTTAGCCTTATATCAATTTTAGGGTTTTGGTCTTGTTCTTCAGATGTAAGTGAAATAGAGACTATAAATAATGACACAAAATTAGGATTAATAGATTCTGATGTTAAAAAGAACGCTGATGACTTGACAAGCATGCCGACATATACAGACAATGCTCCCGGATTGTCAGAAAGAGTGGATAGAGCATTTGAAAATGCACCACCTATGATTCCACATAGTGTAGAAGGATTAGTTCCAATTACTATGAGTGTAAATACATGCACTACCTGCCATTTGCCTGATATTGCTGTTACAATGGAGTCAACTGCTATGCCTGAATCTCATTTTACAAATTATAGACCTGAAGTTCACCTTAATGATGGTACCTATGATGTTGCAACCAATAAAAATGTAACTCAAGAGAGCTTGCAAGGGAAGCTTAATATGGCTAGATATAATTGTACTCAGTGTCATGTAACACAAGCAAATGTAGACCTTGCTGTTGAGAATACATTTAGAGCTGTTTACCGTAAATCTGACTTAAGTGCCAAATCTAACTTAAGTGATAATATTACTGAAGGGGTAAAATAAATATGAGGATAATCGTACTTTTTGGTTTCGTATTATTATTATTAGGGTATAGTTTAAATGCTCAAAAAGTAATTGCTACCTCAGCTCCAGTAAATGATTTTGTCATTGATGGGGAGAATATTATTGTCTCTACAACGGATGGAACTATAGAGGTGTATAATATTGCTGGTAAAAATATGCTTTATAAGGTTCAATTTGAAAAGACTAAAGACTTTGCTGGTAATTTATTTGATACTGAAGTTTTTAAAATAGTTAAAATAGGAAATGTTATTATTGCTGTTGCAAGAGGAGAGAATGGCTTTAATAATATTTATAAGATATCGAATAAAAAAATTAATTTATTAATTTCAGGGAATGAGATTAAGTCTGTTGTTGTTGATATTGCAGTTTCGGAGGATAATATGCTTCTATTGGGCTTGTTGAGTAACGAATTAGTAAAATACGATATAGTAGAAAGAAAAATAGTTTATCGTAAACAGATTAGTAATTATGCTTTTTCAGCTATGTGTACTGATGAGAACAAAGCGTTTGTATTTGCTACTGACGAAAGTGGAATAGTTCATAAAGTTAAAGTGTCAACAGGAGAATTACTAGAAAACTATAAAGGACAGAATGTCGATAATGTATTATGTATTGATTATTCAAAAGGGATTGTAGTATGTGGAGGTAAGGATAGACGTATTTCTACTTATAATATTTATATGAATACGGGATCTCATTTTGATACAGGCAAATTTATTACCACTTTGGCAATTAGCCCATCAGGAAAAAATATAGTTTGGTATGATACCGAAACAGATGATTTGGAATTGATTTCTTTAAGTAATAATAAGGATATAGTAAGATTGCATGGACACGTATCGATGGTGAATAAAATAAAATTTATTTCTGAAACAAAGATAGTTAGTGCAGGGATAGATAATAAAGTTTTGTTTTGGACTTTAAAATAGTTGTATTTACTAATTGAATTTAAATTAAAAAAAAACAATAAGAATGAATATATCAGGTATATTAGTACAAACAAGGCCAGAAAGGGTTATTGGTTTGGTTGAAGAAATTAAGGCTTCTGACATATGTGAGTATCATGTTCACGACGAACTGGGAAGGATAATAGTAACACTTGAAGAGGTAAGTACAGAAAAGGAGATAGAAAAATTAAAGATGTTGCAAAAGCTCAAGGGAGTAATTGCAGCTGATATGATGTATTCATATAGTGAAGAAGAGCTTGATGGTTTGCGCGACGACATTGAAAAAGGTGGGGAAATACCAGAATGGTTGAATGACCCTAATGCCGAAGCAAAGGATATCACTTATAATGGCGATTTGAAGAAGAAGTACTAATCAATTAAGATTTAAGTTATACTATATATAGATAAAAAGGCTAGTTGTGTAAATTAATACTTTATTTTTGCATAAAATTTAAAACAATAATATGAGAGTCTTTTTTTTAGTATTTATTATATCAGTTTTTACTTTAAATATCGCAATAGGTCAGAATGTAAGAGCTTATTTAGGATATAATGAGTTTTATTCTCCAAAGGACGGACAATACCTTCAAGCTTATATCAACATACAAGGTAAAAGTTTACAATGGAATATCGTTAATGATAAATACATTTCAAAGGTTGAACTAACAGTTGTTTTTAAGTTGAATACTGAGATTATTGCATTTTCAAAAGATGTAATTAATAGCGAAGTGAAAGATTCTTTAGAAATGAATCAGATCTTTATGCACACCAATAATTACTTACTTAAAAACGGTAATTATATAATTGAAATAAAGATTGATGATCTTAATGATACTTCAAAAGCTATATTTTCCACCTCAGATTTTATGATAGATAATCCTATTGATAGTGTTTATACTTCATCTTTAGAGATTTTTAGTAATATACAAAAAACAGATTCTAATGGGCCCAATGTTAAGAGTGGTTTTAAATTAACTCCAAATATTTATCGTTATTTTGGAAAGAAAGATAGTGTTCTTCAATTTTATTCCGAAATATATAATACTGATAAAAAATGGGGAGAGGAATATGCTTTCTTGGCAACATATTATATTCTAGATAATGTATCTTTAGAAGAGGTTACAAAATATCGTAGATATAAGAGGATGAATTCAAAGTCTGTAGCGGTGTTAATGGGAAATATGGATATTAGTAAGTTATCTAGTGGAAGTTACAGCCTTATACTTGAGATTAGAGATAGAAATAATAACTTAGTAGCTACACAAGATTACTTTTTTAAGAGAAATAATTCTGAAGTGAAAGTAGATATTGATGAAGTTGAGGATGTTGATATATCACAAACCTTTGTAGAATTAATAAGAGGTAAGGATACACTTATTAATGTTATTAGAACATTTAAGCCAATAGCATCTGTTCAAGAAGAGAATTTGGCAAATACTGTTATTAAGGGGGATGATGAATATGTGATGAGGCAATATATTTATAGCTTTTGGGAAAAAAGAAATTTGAATGATCCTTTTAAAGCTTTTAAAAATTATATGGTACGTATAAAGAAATGCGATAAATTATATAGTTCAACTATTAAAAGGGGATACGAAACTGCAAGAGGTAGAGTGTATATGCAGTATGGTGAAGCTAATTCAATAGCTAGAGAATATAATGATCCTGCGGCATACCCATACGAAATATGGCATTATTATGAAGCCCGAAGACAGCGTAATATAAAATTTATTTTTTATAATACGGATTTAATATCCAATGAATTTGAATTATTGCATTCTACTGCAGCAGGAGAAAGAAGTGATTATCAGTGGCGACTGAGACTACGCCGTGATCAAAATTTCCATTCTATTGATGATGCCGGTTCAACAGAAGATGACTGGGGAAGTCAGTATAATGACTTATACGAATTGCCAAGATAAAGTCAAATTTAGTTAGTAATACCTAATAATTCTATTTTAAACTCTGAGATTTGAAATTCATTATTCGAGATATTTACTATAGATAGTTTATAATCGTTGGTTATAGTATGAGGCTTTGGGAGCCTAAAAGTATAGTTATTCACTCGTGATTGATTTGGTAATAAAGGTATTTCATTAATTTTAAATTGAGTTAATAATATCTCATCTGTTGTATTGGTTTTATGACTAATTCGCCAATATACCTTGGATAAATCATTTTCAAGTTTATTAATTTTACATGAAAATATTAGAAAAGAAGATTTATAATTAATAAGTTTATTGGCGTCAATTATATATTCAAAACTTTGCTTATTTGATAAGTTATCAGTATTTTTTATGGAATCCTTAAGAATTGTAATAGGTTTAGATTTGTGATATTGAATAATATCGTTATTGCCTCCAAGAATTAGTCTGTTTTCATTTCCATATTTACCAAAAATGTATCTATACTTTTCGTAATTCATATCATAGGGGCTAATAATTTGATAATAGTATTGATAACTTTGGAAAATATTAGTGAGGATTAAGATGCTAGCAATAATCATTGTTAATTGCCTCCACCTTAATTTCATTTTATTTAGGGATATTGCAAAAAGCAAAAGAAAGAAAACTAAGAATTCTATCATTACTCTGCTTCCAAAACTATCACCATAATACCAATTCCACCACGATGATAGAGTGTAAATTATTATAGCAATAAATACACCTGCTAGTAAAAGGGTTTTTGTGTTTTTAAAATGTATTATTATAAATATAGCTATAGATAATAATGCTATGGGGGTGTATATAAAAAATCCTTTTCTAAAACTAAATAAGAAATCAAATACTTTAGGATTTGAGAAATAGAAGCCCTCATTGGCATACGACCATACAAATAGATTTCCAGTTTGCGCATACCATATAAATGATTGAATAGAAATTATGGAAGAAAATACTATGAAGAAAGTGATATAGCTTTTTAGATTGTATTTCTTCAGTTTATTTAATATATTGCTTGTGAGAAAAGGAATTGTAAATAGAATTAATATATTTATTGGTCTTATTAAGACAATAATAGCAAATAATGCTGCTAGAATTATTATGTTCAGCTTGCTACTAAGATTTGTTTCTTTAATTTTATATAAGAAAATACTAATAAAACTAAAAGAATAAACATGCGACATTGAGGGCTCAATTAATGTATAATATCCCAGATTTGTGCCAAAGAATAATGCAAATAGTGAAAATATTTTAACTTTTGAATCAATCTTATAAAGTGTTAGTAATTTAATAAAAGCTACTAAGCCAATTAATGCATAGAATAACGCGGCAAGACTTATTGCTTTCTGGTAATATTCGGAGTATAAATCAAGAGTCTTATTCTCTCTAGAATGAAATAAATATACAGGCATTACAAATGGGCTAATGACTAATGCCGTTCCAATAAAGTACTTATTTACAACACTGCCATTGGTGGTTTTCTGAAGAAAACTAGAGTTCTCTATTTGTTTTCCAATATCTCCATTTATTATTGAAGGGATATAATTGTAATAACCTATTCCGTCACTTTTAATAATATTCTGATAATTATCACCAGAATAGCCATTCCATTTAATAATATATAAAAATATTATTGAGAAGACACCAATAAATATTATTGCAAGTTTTGATTTTGAGTTATGTAGAAAGTTTAATGTCAATTATATTTAAGTTTTATGGATTTTCTATTTCTTAAGTTGTTTTATATAATTTTTATAATGATTATATTATCGAGTTAGATTATATGTATTTTTGGCTTCATTGTATTAATAGCCTATTTTTTAATTTTTAAAAAGGCAGCTATTACAAAATTTTGTGTGGAAACAAATATATGAAAAAAGTAGTCACATAATTATTCAAAAATTGATAGCTTAATATAGAAATTTTTCAATATGATTAGTAGATTAATAAATTCTTCATTTTTTAAGGGTTATGATGAGAATATAATAAGAGAGATATTAAATGCAGCAAAATATAATATATCAAATTATGAAAAAAATGAAATTATATATAGTTGTGGAGATAAGGTGGAAGGTTTATTGATTGTAATAAAAGGAAATATACGAACAGAAATGCTTGATTCTACTGGAAACACATTCAGAATGGAAGATATATTTATCAATCAGGTTTTAGGTCCAGGATTTCTTTATGGTGATAATAACTCTTTTCCTGT
>QMPB01000220.1 GCA_003648395.1 Bacteroidota bacterium | reverse complement strand
TTAATAACTTTATGAATAAAGAAAACAGTAATAGAAATTCCAATTATTGGTAATAAGAATAAAAAAATACTGTTTGAACCAGCATTAATATGCTCAAGAATTAAATCCTTAATAAAAAGCACTGCGGTTTTCATTAAAGCTGCAGCCAATCCAGTAACTAATCCAATAAAGATACTTAGTAAAATGAAAAACAATTCCTCATTAACGCCTTTACTGCGCCAAGTATGAAATTTGTCCAAAATACCAGTATTAGTCATTTCTTTTAATAAGTTTTTCTAAAACCAGAACCTATAACCAAGTGCTAATTTTATTGGTGTGAACTTATGATGCGATATACTTCCTCCTATTGTGCTTGTAAATGTAGCATACTCATAATCTAAAGAGCATATTATTGCCGACGTTGAATTAAGAATTATATTATAGAACAAACCTCCGCCTATAAACATTCCTAAATCACCATTTTCTCCTACAATATTATTAGGAAATGATATTCCCCCCTGCAAATATATACCAAAATCACTAAAAGGATCGGTATAAATAGCATACTCAAATCTTCCATAAAATTTATAAAAAAAAACCTCTTGATTATATGAAGAAATATCGGTTACTGTATTTCCATACATTCCTTGCCATTCTGCACCACCACCTATATTCGACTTTCCAATTTTATACATTAAGTTTAAACCTATGCCAGGTGTAAATAACATTCCTTTTGAGCTAGGATAATTTATTGAATCAGGAGCTGGTCCAATAGTTGTTTTATTCAAATCGTAAGAATACATACCTACTCCTGCAGCAATATACGGCGTAATATAAAACCTACTTTGCGAGCTACTAGCACAACTGCCATGACGTAGCTGTGCCTGACTTAGTAATGAAACTGATAGCATTGGTATTAATAAAAGCAAAATATACTTTCTCATAAACTCTTTTTTTTAATTATGTAAAATATACATATTTAATAGCACTATATATCGTTTAGCAACTGAACTAAAGTACTATGAATATCATTTATTTCCATTGGTTTTTTCATAATTATATTGTCCTCATTAAGAAGAAGAATAAATGGTGTACTATTTATATTAAACAGATCTACCAAAGGACTACTAAGACCTTTCAAATCTGAAACAGAAATCCACTTCATCGAAAATTTATTAATTTCCTTTTTCCAAATCTTTTCATCATCATCTATAGCCACGCCAAAAGATACTAAGCCTTGAGATTTATACATTTCTGCTATCTCAAGTAAACTTGGCAGAGCGTCGGCACAATGCTGACAGTCGCTACTATAAAACACTATCATCTTTGCTTTACCTTTAGTTTTATATAAATTATACTCAACTCCTGAAGGATCACTTAGAACAAAATTTGGTGATTTTTTACCAGGCTTTAGCGCCTTTATTCTTTCTGAAAGATGAGAGTAATAAACGGTACTTACTCCCGATAAAGTATAATATGGTATATAATAATCATCAATAAGATGGACTAATACATTCTCATAAACACTTGGCTCAAAAGTTTGGATAAACAAATCTAAGCAATACTCATAAACCTTATTATTACCAACAGCCATTGCCATTACTTTATCTATTACATAATTATAATTAACAGTAGAGGCTGGTGCTCCATAGGTTTGTATATAATCATTAATGGAAGTATATAATACTTTAGTCTGTAAAAATCTTTCGTCGCCAAAATTTATATTATCAAAAAAGTGCTCTCTAAGAAACACATCCTCATCATCATATTTTTTCTTAGGGTTCACCTTATTATAATTTTCCATATCAGGGACCAAATATGCCTCTAAAAGTACTGGTGCAAATTTATCTGGATATTTTTTTCCTTGGGAATATATATAATTCTCAATATTTTTATTAAAGGTATTTATCCTATTTTCAATTTTTTTAATATCCGGATGATTCGAATCATAGGTTTTTTGTTCAATTTTACGAATCTGATATTCAAGATAAACTATACTATCTTTTACCAACATTGCATATTTCCAATAGTCAAAAAGAATTTTATTTTCAATGGACTTTCGAACATCCATCGACGCTAAAAGATTATTAGCATTAGCACGAATAACTATTTCTTCCTTATTAATAATAACTTCGGAATATAATGAGTCGTTAAAATAAATGCTATAAACTCCCGTAGGCAGTATATCTATATTAAAGAAAACAAAAGAGCCTGTAGATTGTTTATAGGCTGTATCTATTGGCTGCATATTATCTCCATTAATACTAAATAGCACAGCTTTATCGCCATAGAAACCTTTAATATTAAAGAAGAGGTTATTATTCTGTGCATTGATAAAAGTACTAAAGCCAAAGACTAAAATAAGTACCAAAAATATTTTTCTTATCATCATAATTATTAATTATTTATCAGTAATTACAAATACTGTTCGACGATTTTTCGCTCTACCTTCCTCAGTATTATTTGTAGCCACAGGTTTTGATTCTCCATAGCCTTTACTAGTAATTTGGTTTGAGGGGACTCCCTTTTCCAATAGAAATTCAAAAACAGATTTTGCTCTATCACGAGACAGAATTAAATTAAATTTATCGTTTCCAACATTATCAGTATGCCCTTGTATTTCAACAATAATATTAGGATTATCAATTAAGAAATCGTAAAAGCCTTCAATTACATTTTTTGATCTATTATTAAGTTCTGCAGAATTAATTGAAAAATACACATCATCAAGATTATATGATTTACCAACTTTTACTTTTTGCATTTGCACATCTACCTTTATTGGCACATCAAATCTCACATCATCCTTCGAAATATATTTAGAAACATAAGTATAATCTTTCTTCTTTACTACCATTGTATAATCTGATTTCATAACCATGGCAAAGGCATAATCTCCAGTTTCTTTATCAACTTTTATTTTTTTGACCTCTTTGGTTTTCATATTCTTCACCTCAATAACGGCATCATTCATTTGCTCATTATCCTCTTCATCATTTAGGTTACCTTTTACAAAAAGTACTTTTTGAGGTTGAGCTTTTTCATAAAGTTTAAAAGTATATATATTCCATGGGTCTTTTGCTTTTTGTGCTTGCTCATAAATATTAACTTCCTTAACTCCAATCTTATTAGACGCAAAAAAACCATTGACACCATCGGTACTTACAAAGAACCCAAGATCATTATTCTTAGAGTTTATTGGATAACCAATGTTTTTAGGTTTTATCCAAGCATTATTCTCACTTAAGCGAGTATAAAAAATATCGTAACCACCTAATCCCATATGCCCAGCAAACCATTCGCCAGTAGTTTTATCTTTTCTATCAGAAGAAGAAAAATAAAGTGTTTCTCTATCGGTATGAATAAAAGGAGATTTTTCATTTCCAGGGGTATTTATCGATGGCCCCATATTTACCGCCTGAGTCCATTTTCCACTAGTATCGCGGGTAGTTCTATATATATCATAGCCACCAAAACCACCTGGCCTATCACTTACAAAATACATTATTTTGCCATCGGAGCTAACTGTAGGCATAGATTCCCAACTATCTCTAGTATTAACATTATTACTCAATACTTCTATTGAACTCCATTCGCCATCCTCTATTCTTGAATAGCAGATATCACAATTTAAAGTCTTATCCTTTGTAATTTTGCAACGAGTATAAAATAACTCTTTATTATCAATACTCAAAGTTGCACCACCTTCGTTAGTTTGCATATTAAATGGCTCGGGCATATTAGCGCCTCTATCAAATTCTAAACCCGACTTTCTATTTGCAATGCAAAACTGCTCGATATAAGCACTCCCAGAATACGTATTTAATTTAGACCTTGAAGTACTTTTACTTCTTCTAGTAAAATAGATATGAGCATTATCAGGACTTAACGAAGGTAAATATTCATCATCAGTAGACGAAACATCATTTAATTTTTTAGGCTCAAAAGGCACAGGATTTGAATATATCTCATAATAAAACTTTGCGTATTTCGATAAATCAGAAGCGTCTTCAAAATGTTTCTCACGAATCTTATCATCATCAGCTGCCAAAAAACCTTCTAAGTATTTATACGCATCACCATATTTCTTATTTTCATATTGCATCACTCCCAGATAGTAATATGAGTAGTAATTTTTATAGGAAGGGCAAATTTCTATAATACGCATATAGGCCGCTATTGCAAGGCTTTCTTTTCTGTAATTATTATGAATATCTTTGTTCAAGCGAGCTTGTCCCCACAGTGCTTGCAAGTAATCTGGCGAATCCAATATTGCCTCCGAAAAATATTTAGCCCCAGCAGTTTTATTACCTTTTTTAAGTTCTTTAACTGCTTTCTTATATAAGTTAACAGATTTCTTACTTACTTCAAAATCACAATCTTCTACTTTATCTTGAGCATAAATGCTTAAATTAAGACCAAATAAGATTATAAATAATATTATTCTTCGCATATAGTTTTATTGCATTAATTATGTATCACTCTATTTTATAAAAATAGACTAACTCATTAAAATGGACTTATAAAATCTTTAAATAATGGTGCTTCAATATCCTTATCTGATAGAATTGGCTTCTTTACTCCCCAGTCAATATTTAAATCTGGGTCATTCCATAATAGGCTTCCTTCACTTTCTTTATTATAAACATTGGTGCATTTATACGAAAATATAGTATTGCGCTCCATTGTTACAAAGCCATGAGCAAAACCCGCAGGAATCCAATACAGAAGTTTATTATCCTCTGTTAACTCAACTGCTTCCCATTGTCCGTAGGTTTTAGAATTCGTTCGTAAATCAACAGCAACATCAATAACAGCACCCTTAACCACACGTACTAATTTACCTTGAGCATAGGGTGGTCTCTGAAAATGCAAGCCTCTTAATACGCCTTTCTGAGATTGGGATTCATTGTCCTGAACATATTCAGATTCCAAGCCTAGCTCTTTAAATAAACTCTTACTATACGATTCGTAAAAATAACCTCGTTCATCGCGAAAGACATTTGGCTTAATAACCAACAATCCTTCTATCTTAGTTTTTATTAATTGCATTTTATATATTATAAAGTTTATTATAAGATTCTAACATTTTTGAAATACTAAATCTCTCTTTGGCAAATTTAAGTGCATTTTGTTGTAAATTGCCTATTAATGTCCTATTACTTATTAACTCATGCATCTTAGCAAACATCTCTTGTCTATTATCAAAAAGCAATGCTGTTTTGCCTTCAACAACAATATCAGGAATACCACCTACTCGAGGTGCTAGAATAGCTGTTTTCATCAATTGAGCTTCAATAATATTCAATGGAGTCCCTTCATTCTTAGAACTCAAGACCAATATATCTATTGCAGAATATAAGGGTTGTATCTCACGCTGCCACGAAACAAAAATAATATCTGAATTTTCATCACCTTTCTCTAAATCTACTTTTAACGACAGAGCTCTTGCCTGAGCAATTAATGAATTTTTTTGATCTCCATCACCAACTATAACTAATGTGGAATTATTGGTATTAGCGTCTTTCTTTAGCTCAGAAAAAACATCTATAGTTTTAGCAATATTCTTAACATCAGCAACTCTTCCTACCATTGCAAGCAATATTCTATCTTCAGATACTCCAATATTATTTCTAAATAATAACCCATCTTCTTTAGAGTAACGAAATTTATCCTGAGAAATTGAAAGAGGTATTATCTGAATTTTATTTTCAATACTATTACCTATTTTATCTAGTATCTGTTGTTTCTGAATTTCTGATAAAGCGATAATAACATCGGTAGATTTAGCTAAATATGTATCTATATGTACCAATACCTTGGATAAGGCACTCGAAAAATAGGAATCAAAAATAAGCCCATGATAGGTGTGAATTATGCGCTTAACATTATGCCGTTTTGCTAAATACCTTCCAATAATACCAGGCTTATAAGTATGAGTATGAATAATATCTGGAGAAAATTCTTTTAGCAGTTTCTTTATCTCTGCCATGATAAAAATATCAGGGATAGGATTCAAACTTCGCTTCATATTAGCAATCTGATACATCTGAATATCAAATTTTCTGAATTCCTGCTCCATTGACAATTCATCGTCCAGCGGAGCACCATATAATAGTAGTATTTCATGATCATTACAAAAATGCTCCACCAAACTTAATAGATGGACACTAGGACCGCCTATTATTAACCTATTAGAAAACATTAATATTTTTGACATGATTATTCTATTAGATACTTTCTAAATAATATGAATAGCCTCACCATAAGCATGAGCTACAGCTTCCATTACAGCCTCACTCATAGTAGGGTGCGGATGTACAGCATTAATAATATCGTGGGCTTTTACTTTCATTCGCCTAGCAACCACAACCTCCGAAATCATTTCAGTAACATTATCACCAACCATACTGCAGCCCAGCCACTCATCTGTTTTAGCATCAAAAATAACTTTTACCAAACCATCGGTATTTCCACCAGCAGTAGCTTTTCCACTTGCTTTAAAAGGGAACTTTCCAATCTTAAGCTCATATCCATTTTCTAATGCCTGCTCCTCAGTTAACCCAACACTGGCAACCTCTGGCAATGTATATGTACAACTAGGGATATTTCCATAATCCATAGACTCTACATTATGTCCTGCAATTTTTTCAACGCAAATAATTCCTTCTCTTGAAGCTACGTGCGCCAATGCCGGACCATGAACAATATCGCCAATAGCATAAAGTCCTTCTATATTAGTTTTATAATAATCATCAACAATCACTTTGCCTTTTACATGTTCAACATTTAGTGTGTCAAGCCCCAATCCTTCAAGATTAGTTTCTACTCCAACGGCAGAAAGCACAATATCAACTTCTATTTTCTGAATTCCTTTTTTAGTTTCTACACTCACAATGCATTTATCTCCAGAAGTATCAACCTCCGTAACAGATGCCGAAGTCATGACTTTCATTTTAGATTTCTTAAATGATCTAGCAAGACTTTTAGAAGCATCAATATCCTCTACAGGGATAATATTTGGCATATACTCTACCAGAGTAACTTGTGTGCCTATACTATGATAAAAATGCGCAAACTCGCTACCAATAGCTCCCGATCCAACAACTAGCATGCTCTCAGGTTGTTTATCAAGCGTCATTGCTTTTCGATATCCAATTATCTTTTTGCCATCAATTGGCAAATTAGGTAGTTGACGAGC
>QMPB01000219.1 GCA_003648395.1 Bacteroidota bacterium | reverse complement strand
TATTTATATATTTTAGAGTAATAATAACCGTCTTGAAATTCAACTTTCATATGTCTGCCAAATTTTTGTGGAGAGGTAACATTATATAAGGTATTTCCACTATAAATTAAATCTTTGACTTCATATTGATAAATGCAATTTTTAGCACAAATTGTAGCATTGTAAATTTCTACTGTATGACTAATTGGGAATAATTCTGGGGATTTTATATCTCCCCTAAATTCGTAAATATCAACAATAACAGGACCCCTTATATAAGGTGTTTTGCGAATGATTTTGACATAATTTCCTTTTATAATCGATGAAATCTTAACTTTACTAATTTGTCTTCTCATTTTGCGTGAGCCATCATATAATGCATTAAACTCTCTACCCGCAACAACCCAACGATGATTTTCTTTTATATAAAAAGTAGTTTTATCTGGATCGATTCTAATTTTCTGGCCATACATAGTTGTAATGTAAATAATACTAGCTAAAATTGTTAATAACAACACTCCTACTCCAATTTTTTGGAATTTATCTTTCATCTCCAAAATAAATGTGTAAATTTATTTCTAATCTGGCAGGTTTAGCATTATTAAGTTGAGTGATAGCACCAGTATCATCTGGATTGCCAATAAAAGTTACTTCCTCCAAGAATGCCTGTTGTACATCGCCTTCTCCAAAAGTAATTTTAGGTGGCGAGCTATCTTCTGGTTCACCAATAATTAATTTTTTTAATGGTCCTCCTAAAGTAGCCATAGCCCTTAATTTCCACGCTTTATTCCATGCAGTTTCAGTTTCATCATCATCAAGCCAACCTTGGATTGTAAGTTCTTCATCAACTCTCTGCAAATCAATTATTTTATTATCTGGTTGATCGGTTGGATTGCTTTGTTGTCGGGATTTAGTTCTTGCTCTTTTTATTTTAATTAAACTTTTTTTAGTATGCATTATTATTTTAGTTGCATGAATAGTTATAGTAGTGTCTGTGCCACCGTTTGTATAATAATTTGTTGATGTTGGTAAATCTTTAACAAGAGTTATGGTTGTCATTTTAAATTTAATAACCTCTAGTTTTTATTAATCTTTCGAAATCCTCAGCCCAGTATCGATTTAGTTGAGTAGCCAATTGTCTAACATCATAAGATGAACTTACATTTGCATAAACGGTAATATTCGGGGAATAAACAGGCGTGCCTGCTGGCAATACTGTTTCACCACGATGAAGCAAATAAGCACCTGTTGCAGGCACTACTCCTCCATATTGAAATGAGCCTCTTATATGTCTTGCAATTCCTCCAATAAATGAATAAGAAGCTTTAAATAAAGTGATCATCCAATCTGGCAGGATATACATCAATGCGGCTTTAATTTTTCTACCTAAAAACTTAAATGCATTTAATATTTTACTAGGCAAGCTACAAATAAAATCAGCAGTTGCTCGGAAAGCATTAATTATCCAATTTTTCAATGTACTAAAAATATTTTTAAGATGTTCCCATAGATTAACAAAGAAACTTTTAACTTTTTGCCAATGCTTTATTATAAGATAAACAGCAGCTCCTACAGCGATTGGAATTAATGCCCACCAGCCTATAAATAATAATAAAATTGCTCCAACCCCCGCAATAATTAAGCCAATTCCTTCAAATTTTCTTTTAATAACCATAGTAACTCCTTTTATTATTAAAGCTAAACCTGTTAATATAATACCAAATGCCCCTACTTTACTTCCTATTAATTTGAAAACTTGACCGACAGTAATACCTTTACTAGCCAATAAACTGAATGGCAACATAAAAGAACCGATTGCCGCAGCTAATTTGCCCAGAATTGCTCCAAATAATACAAATGTTCCTACAAGATATTTAAGAGGTTCAGGCATATTCATAAATGCCTCTATAAGTTTGTATAAAATAGGTAAAAGTAAATCCATAACTGGTTGCAAAACCACTATCCACGCAGAACCCATTAACTCGGTAACTCCGTATAATTCAAATTGTTTTCGTATTAAACTACCGAATACTCTATCTAAAGCCATTCCTGCAAACATAATTGTAAGCCATTCAAATTTGAACCTTTTTGCTCTCTGGGCAGCCTTATACAACCCTTTCTCTAATGATATAATTTTGTGGTTTATTGTATCATATAAATAACCTTCTTCTGTAAATACATAATTTAATTCTTTCAATTCCTTTTGTAAATATCTAGCCGAAGTGCCAAACCGTTTAGCAGCATTTTGTATAACTTGTTGCTGATAACTTAATTGTTTGGTAGAATTAGTTAGTTTTCTGATTGGTGCACTAGCTTTATCTACAAACTGGGCAACAATTTCTATTATTTGTCTTACCATTTTTTAGGAATTTTTTTATTCATTGCTTTATACTCTTTTTCTAATAATTTTAAGATTATTTTTAAAGTAGGGATTGGCAATTTCTTCAGTTCTTCGAGTGTATAGCCAAATTCTTTCATTACTACATACAACGATTCAATTATTTTATCTTCCTGTGAGCCACCGAAAAGTCTATCTTTAAGACTTTGTAAGCTCATTTTTTCTTTAGTTCCTGTATTAATTTTGCCCTTGCTTCATCCATTGGCAAATTATTCACTTTAGCTATTGCATTCATAATGTCTGTTAGATATTCAATTGAAACTTGTGTTATTTGTTCTTCAGTTGCTTCTGGATCAATTTGTTTCATAACTTTCATTATCATTTCCTTTGTTGCTTGAGCCGCTTCTTCTTTGTTATCACTACCAAGCTTTAATATTGCTGGCAAATCTTCTACTGTAAATGGCGTTATCATAAATTTTTCCCCACCAATTGTAACTTCCACAGGTTTAGCTAAAAATTTTTCAATCTTCCCCATTTTGACCTCCTTTCAGTATTTTACCTGATATGGTTTTTATTTGACTTTGAGTTTGATTATTTTCTAATAACATAAGTATTCTGTCTAATTTTAAATCAATATTTTCAAAAAATAATTTCCACAATTTGAAATTATCCCAAACATATTTCAAACAAGCACCATAATTATCTGCAAATTCTTCTTCTGCAAATTTGACAAATTCATCTCTTGTTTTTTTAGGTACTGAACTCATAACTAATCCTGCCTTTCTTATTCTTTTATTCAATTCTTCAAATTCTTTGTTAGTTGTCATGGTGATTTGAAAATAATTTAATTATAGTTACAACTATTTCATCCTTCTTTCTTAGGTATGTTATTCTCATTTATGAATAAGCTGGAACTGCATCTAGGGCTGCTGTTCCGTCAGTGGACTCAATAGTGACATTGGGATTGCCGTCTTTATCAAATGGTGGACATTTGAAAGTTACTGTAAATTTCAAAATGCCATCTGTGAAACTTGGCTTAATACTTGTAAAATAACCGTTTTTTGCTATTATTCTTAATCCTGTTTGATTAGCAGATATTCCTGAGGTAGCAGTTGTAACTGATGTATCATCTGTCCACAAACAAACAATTCTGTATTTGTTTCTAGTTCTATCTAATGAAATGCTTAAAGGTTGCGTGCTGTCTCCTGAATTCATTAAATCAAAGAATCCCTTACCAACACTGCCAGAGTCTGTTCCTGCTTCTACAGGATAAGCTTCTAAAGTAATTGTTGTAGGTTCTTGTGGTGTAAATTTCACTAATCTTCCTCCTGCCAATGTCGCTATTACATCAAAGTCTTTGTCTCCTATATCAATGTCAACTGTTTCTGTTATAGTTCTAAACTCAACGTCACTTCCACCCTGTTTTGTAATTGCCACATAGCCCGTTTCAGCCCAACTATCTGGTGCCGACATTTTAATCCTCCTTTAATTTAGTTTTCTTTTTCTTTGGCTTTTCAGCAGTTCCACCTTCCTCCTTTTCAACATATTCTATTTCAAAAATATGCGGATTATTTTCAATAGGTTCAAAGTCTACTGTTATAGTACTTCCAGGTTGTAACTCATAGGTTTTATGAGTTTTTCTTTCTCTGAATCTTCGTACATCATTGGTTAGATTTTTCACTTTATACATTTTCACCTCCTAGCTTTATTCAAAGCTTTTTTAATAGCACGGTTGAGTATGTTCGGCAATTTAGATAGGTTGATTTCTAATGCTGGATAAATATGAGGTTTATAATGTCTAACAACAGCAAATCCCCTTCTAGGTGGCAAAGTACCAGCCACCGCTCTTGGTCCTCTTGTTCTGCTTGCAGTCCTATAACCTCTAGCAGTCTTAATGAGCCATCCGCTTTTTATTAAAGTAGCAATAGGCACATACATAGGCAATCCTACACCTAATTCTTGTTTTGCAGCATACGCCACTACTGATTGTAAGACATAAGAATTCTTTGACTTTTTTTTGATAACAATTTTACTTGCTAATCTTCCAGTAAATCTCGGTGCCCTAAGTTTAGCCGATTTTCTAACTTCTTTTAAAAATATTTCCTGAGCTTGCATTAGCTCCTGCCGAGTATGTTTAGGCAACCTTCGTGTGAAATCCATTGTTTTATCCAGCCCTTTTATTGTTATAGTTATCATTTTAATAGGTATTAGTTTTAGTAAAAACATAACGAAATGAAAATGTGCATGATTTAACATGAATCTTCATTTTGCCTCTAAAAAATTCATCTTTACTTGTAGATTCTAAGTTAATATACACTAATCCTGCATCTCTAAGTTCTTTTCTATTTGTTTCAATTGTATTAATGATAGCATCAATGAATAAATCTGCCGCTTCAGCTTTGGTAGTAAAAATATCAATAGTTATGGTGCCATTAAGCCATTTTTTTGTAAATGTAAAATCTTCCCAATCTATATCAGGTGAATTAACAATTAAAATAGGATAATCGCTCTTAGTATCAAATTCCCTATCTGGGAATGCGGCTGAGTAAAATTTAATTGTCTGAATAGTAGAATCAGATAAAGTAACAGAGCTAACGCCCAACTTTAACTTATTATAAACAGCTTTCCAAATATCTTCAACTGCGGTCGCTTTACTGATAATTTTGCCTCCTCAGGAAGCTTAAAAAATCCCCCACAGGGGTACTGCCTCCTTTCAATTTACTTATAATTTATAATACCTTACATTATTTAAATTTTTTGTTTTAAATTTTTTTAGCCCTCGCTTCAATTATAAATGTAGTGCCTGCTACATCATGATTAATAACTTCAACGATTTCATACCATTTAGAATCATGATAAATCCTATTACCTCTGACTATGCCACTTTCATTGCCTTTAAACCAAAAAATTTTATCACCAGATTGAAATATCCCTTCTTTTACTAATTCATCTTCTTGACTAAGTACCTGCACAAAAGCAGTTTTAGTAACATTTTGAGTTGAATAACTTGCATCACCCCAATCAGAGTATGTTTTATCTAAAATCTCTGTTACGGTTACACTAGTGCCATAATAATCAATTTCATTCGCAATTGATTGTATATCTAAATTTACCATTTTACTTAAATAAGTATTTAAGACTAATGCTAATTATTGTTATAAAGCTACCAGTGATAATTGCTGCCATATAACCAATAATTCTCTTTAACCAACTAATATCGTTTTTCAAGCGTCCGAGGTCATTTTTAATCATTCCAACCTCTTCATTTAAAATTGCTACATGTTTTGCTATTGACTCTTGTAACCTCATTGTGCTAACCATTTTCTATTAAAGTAGCTTCTTTAGTATCTGGCAATCGATTATTTATTTGACTTACGATTTTTAAAAATCGTTGATAATAATGATCAAATGAATCAATATGGCGATATATTTTAGTATTGCCAAATGCTACTTGCGGAGCTCGACCAATATTGATTTTAGCATAACAATAAGCTGAGACTAAAAGAGTGCAGGCTAATCCTATAAGGGGGTCTGGTTCAGAAGGATCACGATAACACCATTCATAAGTCACATATAATTTCTGACCTGCGGCTGGAGCTGAACTGAGTGTAAATTTGCCTTCACTAGGCGATATTGAGCTTACTGTAGCTGTGGTTTCTGAATTAGTTGTCGGATCTGCAATAATTACTTCAATATCATTAACATCCACAGTACCATCATCATTCATATCAGCCAAATATCTGTCTTTCCAATTTTTAACGTAAAATGTAGTATTACTTCCATCGATTTTATTTTGCCTATAAGAATCAATATATTCAATTTCCTCTCTTATTACTTTAACATTAATTAAACTATTTAATTCTTTAGTTGCTTCTGCGATTAAGTTAGTAATATCTTCATCTGAGACATCTGCAGTGCTAAGATTTGTCATTAATCTTACTTTATCGATTGTTGTATATGCCATTTTTTATCTCCTCTTACAAAATATTACAGTTGCATTAACATCATCATCTTCCCACTTTATAACTTGGCTTGCTCTTATATTTAAAGATGCCAATGTATTTAAAGTTTCCTGAATAGTAGCTTTTCTACGCTGGACATTTGTTTGCACTTTCTTTGGCAATTTGCCCTTAAATTCAAATTCTTTTGCCATTTTCAATAGTTAAATAAAATTTTACCGTTATACTCTTCATCAGGATTATCAACATCCATTCTACACCATACTTGGAAACTATCATTAGGCATTAAGTTATTGTATATGGTTTGATAAGTTGTGTTAACTACTAACCAAGTTCCAGATGTTTGATTGCCGCATTCTAAAGTCCAACCTTGTTGTGTTTGATTAACTTTTATTTTAATATCAAGTGCAATAGTACCTGTGTTTGTTATATTAAATAATCCAATATCATTAGTCTGATTTACTGGCCATACATCTTGTTCAACATTGTAATTAGGCTCAAAGATAATATCACTGATATTTTCACCGAGAGTTACAGTATAATTAATTGTTAAATTATTTGATAAAGAATACTTGTGTCCTCCTTCATCCACTACATTAATAGTATAAGGATAAGTATCATTTTCATTTAATTCAAAATTAGCAATTACTATATCTTTATTATGGTTTGGAATGCCGTAAACCTCAACACTACTTGATCTATTATCACCATTATTTGCTAAGATAATTTCTTTACCAACTCCTATAACTTTTTGTGTAAAGGTATCATAAGTATAACCGTCCAAATTAGGTTCACTTGAATCAATATCCTCGCTGACAGGTATTAACCATTTGTCCTCCATTTTTCTTTTTCCAACAATTGCTCCTAACATAGCACCTACATTCTGAGCGTTAGTATCGCTGTCAAATCCTGCAACCGC
>QMPB01000218.1 GCA_003648395.1 Bacteroidota bacterium | reverse complement strand
AGGCCTGCATAACTTAATAGAAACACTTAAAATACTTAGAAAAGAAAAAATAATAGTAATTCTTTCGGGAGTAAATAGTGAAACAGAAAAGGAATTTGCAGATACTAATATTTATGATTTGGTGTCAAAAGACTTAATCTGTGATAATTTCAATGATTCACTAAAGTTAGCAAAAGAGTTATTATAATTAATCTTATTTAATCAATATATCTATAACATTCTCTTAATTTATTTAAGATATCTTTTATCTCATAATTACGAGCCTTTTTTTGTTTATAAAAATGGTTTAAGTCTACATTTATATATATATTTATATGCTTATTAAAAAAAGCCAATTTTTCATCATCTCTCGATATTTTTTCCATTTCTAAAACATAATTATAAAGTGACGTTTGTGCGTCTGATAAAGAAGAATTATAATTAATCATATTAACATCTTTTTTTAATTGTTCAATTATATCTATTGTCTCTAAATATTTATCTATCATTTCGTTTGAATTATAATTTAAAATGTAAATTTACATTATTTATTAAACTAACATTTTTAATCCTTTTAGTTCTCTTATTTACTTTCTTTAGCCCTCTTCATTCATTAAAGGATACTACTTCTACTATCTAAAATCCTCCGACCAAATTGCAACAACATTCACTTAAATAATAAACCTCCAATTAAGCAATTCGCCCACCTCCTTTTGAAATAAAAGGAGGACTTTAGTAGGCCTCAATTTATTTGTGCTTTTATCATGCACTATACCAAGTTGCTAAATAATAATTATAAGATTATTGCGTTTATAATTATCATAGTACCAATTTATTGCTAATTTTGAGTCTAATAGTAATTAATATTAAAGATGGAAAAGTGAATATATATTGTACACAAAGAGGCATTTAATAGTCTGAAAACTCAATATTATCCTACAGACCAGCGTGTGCTAAATAACCAAACCTTTGGTGAAAGTATGTACAGAAATAGAATGCATGGCAGCTGTGGATTTTCTTCTATTTATATCAATACAATGTATAGGGCTATAAATATTCCCACAAGAATTATTAGCTCTAGCCCAATAATAAATTACACGGACAGTATGCAAGTAAAATTGCTCAATAATTTAACGAATAAGTCATATAGAGAAAGTTCGTTAGCAAATATTAGATGATTTGGAGGAGGAAGATATGTTAATCACTTTTTTTACGAGCTATATTTGAATGGAAGGTGGGTTCGATGCGATTATAAAGATATAAATATTGCCTGTGAGCACTCTCAAGGACTTTTTATTGTTCAGGATAAATTTGTAGACTTTAGTGAAAAGAATTTTGCGGAAACTTGGGGCAAACGTTTGATTGAGCGTAAAGGAAACCCATATACTACAACAGAATTATCGGACCAATTTCCAATTCATTAAATATTTACATCCCTAAGTTTCTTATGCCTCAACTGTGTCTATGTGGCACATTTCATTCTTAGATCCACTTGTTAATTCATAATTCTCTTTGACTACTATCGGCAGCCTTTTCCTTCTCCTTGTCCTCTTCTGGAGCTTTAGCGTAGGAAGATTCCTTTTTCCTTAATAAGCTTCTTTTTCCATAGATAAATTTTTTACCTTTGCCGCCATGGAAACAGTAGTAAGCGGTATAAGACCAACGGGTAATTTACACCTTGGCAATTATTTTGGAGCAGTAAAGAACTTTGTAAAAATGCAGGATTCTCACAACTGCTATTTTTTTATTGCAGATTATCATTCACTAACAACGCATCCAACACCAGCAGACTTGCATGGGAATGTGCGCAATGTATTAGTAGAGTATCTTGCGGCAGGACTAGATCCTGAAAAATCGACATTATACATACAAAGTGACGTTCCCGAAACAGCGGAGCTATATCTTCTTTTGAATATGAACGCATATTTGGGGGAGCTACAGCGCGTTACTTCTTTTAAAGATAAAGTACGTCAGCAGCCCGATAATGTAAATGCAGGACTTCTTACTTATCCAACACTTATGGCTGCAGATGTTATTTTGCATAAAGCAACAAAAGTACCCGTTGGTAAAGATCAAGAGCAGAATCTTGAAATGATGCGAACTTTTGCGCGTCGTTTTAATAATATGTATAAGCAAGAATTTTTCCCTATCCCTTCGGCATTTAATTTTGGTGAGCAGCTGGTAAAAGTACCAGGCCTAGACGGTAGTGGTAAGATGGGTAAATCTGAAGGCCCAGGAAATGCTATATACTTAGGCGAAGACCCTAAGAAACTCCGCAAAAAAGTTATGCGAGCAAAAACTGATTCTGGACCAACAGAAATGAATCAAGAGAAACCCGAGGCAATTAAAAATCTTTTTAGCCTTATGGAGATTGTTTCAGCGGTTGATACACTGAATCATTTTGATGATTTATACAATAATTGCCAAATAAGATATGGTGATTTTAAAAAGCAGTTGGCCGAAGATATGATAAGGTATACAGAGCCCTTTAGAGAGAGAATTCTTGAGCTAGAAGGAGATAATGACTATCTTGCTAAGGTGGCTCGTATGGGTGCCGAAAAAGCAAGAGAAAGTGCGTCTAAAACTATAAAGGAAGCCCGCGAAATAGTTGGGTTCCGTAAATTCTATTAGTAACAATAATTCCAATGCCTTAATTTATATTGAGTCTAAAGTATTGGATTTGTTTTTATTATTACCTTTGATTTTTATATCTAATTTCAAATCACAATGAATATAATTATTGCTGGAGATGGCGAAATGGGTTCTCATTTGGCAAAATTGCTATCAAAAGAGGATCATGATATCACATTAATCAACCCCAATTCTGATTTTCTGGAAGCGGTTTCAAATGATGCCGATATTCTTACTTTAGAAGGTGATGCCGTAAAATTATCGATATTGCAAAAGGCTAAAGTGGAAAAAGCTGATTTATTTATTTCGGTAATGCATATCGAAAATCCTAATGTGGTAGCTTGTATTTTGGCAAAAAAACTTGGAGCCAAGCGTTGTATTGCTAGAGTTTCTAATATTGAGAACCTCGAGCCTGCAAATAAAAAGATTTTTAACGATTTAGGAATTGATAATTTGGTTAGCCCAGAGGGTATTGCTGCCATTGAAATTGTTAAGCTTATAAATCAAACTGCTGCTGATGAGATTTTTGAGTTTTCAGAAGGGAAATTATCTTTGTTTAGTATAAAACTTGATGAGCGTGCACTTGTAATTAATAAATCCTTGCAAGAGATTGTAAAGGAGCGTGGCGAGATGGGATTTAGAGCTGTAGCTGTTGTTAGAAAGGGTGAAACAATCATTCCCAATGGAAATACTCGCTTTCAATTAGGAGATTTGGCATATATGATTACTAAGCCCAAAGGGATTGAAAATATCCTTGAGATGGGTGGACGAAGTAAGCAAAAGATGAATAATGTAATGCTTGTTGGTGGAGGTAGAATAGGTACGAATGTAGCCCTCAACCTTGAAGATAAAGTGACTCTAAAATTAGTTGAAATAGATAAAGAAAGATGCTTTCTTCTTAGCGATAAGCTTCATAATACATTAATTATTAATGGTGATATTAGAGATTTAAAATTGCTTGAAGATGAAAATATAAGCTCTATGGATGCTTTTATCTCAGTTACTCGAGATTCTGAAACTAATATTTTGACTTGTCTTTTGGCAAAAAAATATGGTGTTAAAAAGACAATTGCTCTTATCGAAAATATTGATTTTATTGATGTTGCACATAATGTGGGTATTGATACTATAATTAATAAGAAACTAATAGCGTCGAGTTATATTGAGCGTTTCGCTCTTGGCGTAGGTGTCGAATCCATAAAACTACTTAGTGGTGTGGATGCAGAAGTTCTTGAGCTTATTGTAGCAGAAGGCTCATATATTACCAAGAAAATTATTGCAGATTTAGACTTGCCAGAGAATGCTATTATTGGTGGTTTAATTCGTAATAATGTGGCAATGATTACCCGTGGAAGTACTAAAATTGAAGCTGGTGATAAGGTGATAGTTTTCTCATTGCCTTCATGTGTTCGTAATGTTAGCAAATTATTTAATTAAAATTAGAAATGTTAGGCACTAAAGATATAAACCTGAAAGAAGTAGGAAGGGCATTAAGTTCTTTAACTATTATTGTTGGTATTCTTATGTTGTTGTCTATCCCATTTTCCATTTATTATAATGAATCTACATGGCCTATAATTAAATCCTCCCTTATAACTGTTGGTGTTGGGCTTGTTGTTTATGGCATATCAGGGAAAAGAAGCAAAAAACACGTAGGCAAGCGCGAAGCTTATATGATTGTAAGTTTAGCTTGGGTTGTAATTTCACTTTTTGGCACATTACCATATATTTTTAGTGGAGCAATTCCAAATTTTACGGATGCATTCTTCGAAACAATGTCTGGTTTTACAACTACGGGTTCTTCAGTACTTATTGATATAGAGGCTGTTCCTAAAGGTATTCTCTTTTGGAGAAGCATGACTCATTGGATTGGTGGAATGGGAATTATTGTACTTACTTTAGCTATTATGCCATTGCTTGGTGTTGGTTCTTCAACTCTATTTGCAGCAGAATCGCCAGGCCCTACTACCGACAAACTGCATCCTACAATTACGGGTACTGCTAAAAGATTATGGTTTATTTATGTAATACTTACTATTGCAGAGACATTGCTACTTTGGGCAGGGGAGATGAATTTCTTTGATGCTATTTGCCATTCTTTTGCAACACTTGCCACAGGCGGTTTTTCAACAAAAAATGATAGTATTGCTCATTTTGGTCCATATGTTCAGTACGTTATCACTATATTTATGTTTATGGCTGGGGTTAGCTTTTCTCTACATTACTTCTTTTCTAAACGTAGATTTGATAAGGTATTCAAAAATCAAGAATTTAAGTTTTATGTAGGACTTATATTAGGAGCAACTGTTCTTATTTTTAGTATCCTTATTTATAATATGGGCGATAATTTTGAGGAGCTTTTTAGACGAACGGTCTTCCAAGTTGTGTCCATTATTACTACTACTGGTTTTGTGAGCTATAATTATTTACTATGGCCTACTGTAGCTTGGTTTGTTCTTGTATTACTTATGTTTACAGGTGGTAGCGCGGGCTCTACTGGTGGTGGAATAAAAATGATACGCCTTTTATTAGTTTTTAAAATAGCGGGCTTGCACCTTAAAAGGATGATTCATCCAAGAGCCTTTTTCACTGTAAAATATAATGGTAAATCGGTGAAAGAAGAAGTGCTATTTGCAATAATGGGATTCCTGCTTTTCTACTTTACTATTTTTGGAATAGGTACTTTTATTATGACTGCTTTAGGCCTTGATTTTGTCACTGCTCTTGGTGCCTCAATATCATCAATAGGAAATATTGGACCAGCAATAGGTAATGTTGGGCCTGAGGATAATTTTGCCGCAATTCCACAAGCAGGAAAATGGGTGCTATCAATGCTTATGCTTTTGGGAAGATTAGAGCTATTTACTATTTTGGTATTCCTTTCGCCTGGTTTCTGGAAAAAATAATATGGTCTTTAGTAATTGCGAATATGGAGAAAAATCCCAAAAAGTAAGCCGTTAATAATTAACCATTATAAGCTTCCTTCCCAATCTTGATAGAAATTCTGTAAGAAACTTTCCATAAATTCATGACGGCGTATTGCTTCCTTTTTACCAGTATTTGTATTCATTCTATCTTTTAGCGTTAGAAGTTTTTCGTAAAAGTGATTGATAGTAGGTGCAGTACTTACTTTATAGGCTGCAAAAGATGTGTGGCAAACAGGTTTTACTAAAGGATTGTATATCTCCCTATTTTTAGAACCACCATAAGCAAAAGTACGAGCCACGCCAATAGCTCCAATTGCATCCAAGCGATCAGCATCTTGTACCACCTCGCCTTCTTTTGTGCTCATTTTGGTTGGCACACGCATTCCCTTAAAACTTATCTCTTTTACAATTTCTACGATTTTGTTCTTCGGCATTTCTTCAATATTGTATTTAGAAAGATATTCTGCAGCTTTTTCAGTGCCAATATTTTCATCTCCATCATGGAATTTATGGTCTGCAATATCATGAAGCAAAGCACCCATTTCTACAACAAACATATCCAAATCACCTTCTTTTTTAGCAATATTCTTCGATAACTTCCATACTCTTTGTATATGAAACCAATCATGACCAGTTCCCTCTCCCGAAAAGTTCTCTTTGAAGTATTCAATTGTTTCGTTTATTATTTCTTGATTTGTCATATTCTAATTACTGTAGACCTATTATTATTAAAATAAACTATGTTTTTATAATTAATCTTACTACTCACTGCCCACTGATCCCGATAACTATCGGGACTGCCCACTAGTTAATACTCCCAGAACAGTGGTCTTTTTTAGCTCCCGTAACTGAACTTAGAATATTAATCTCATTCTCCATCCTTAATACTCCAAGAAATGCGAAAATAAGTGCTTCCTTTGAATCTATTAATTGTTTGCTGGGAATTATGATTTTACTCTCACTTTTTTCTTTTATTCGGCTAATTAAAAATAAATTAAATGCTCCTCCTCCTGTTAGTAATACGTTTTTATTACTTCCTATATCTATAGCAATTTTCTCACTTATATGTTCTACCCAAGTTCTTAGTTTATCATTTAGGCTAGAGTTATATTTCTTAATAATAGGCTTTATTATCTCTTCAAATTGTTCTCTGCCTATTGATTTCGGATAAGTTTGGAAATAGTATTCCAAATTGTTTAATTCTTCCAATAGCTGTTTATTTATACTACCTTTTGATGCATTTATTCCATCTTTGTCATAGGCTTTACCTATTTCAAGCATAAGATTATTCATGGGCATATTGCAAAATCCAATATCCCAAGCAATTCGATTACTATTCTTTTTGGCACTTATATTTGCTACACCTCCAAGGTTTATACAAGCATCATATTCCGAAAAAAGAAGCTCATCACCTATGGGAACTAATGGGGCACCTTGTCCGCCCATAGCTACATCTTGAGAACGAAAATCACTAACTACTTTACAGTCTACGTGAGTTGCAATTGTAGCAGCTTTTCCAATTTGAAGAGTATAATTTTCCTTTGGATTATGAAAAACTGTATGCCCATGAGATGCTATTAAATTTGGTTTGAGTTTCTGTCGTTTTATAAATGCTGCAGCTATACGTCCAATATAATCTCCAAATTCAAAATCAAGTTTTGTTAGTTCTTCGGAGCTTAGTTTATGGGCATTTGACAGTTTATTTT
>QMPB01000217.1 GCA_003648395.1 Bacteroidota bacterium | reverse complement strand
TTTGTATTTAAGGGGCTAAGATATGAAAATATTTTGTTTGTTGGAAAATTTTTGTTTTTGATAGGCTCGCCTTCGATACAGTCTTCGATACTATTCTGGGTTGCCCCTTTTACTGTGCCTTCGGCTGCTAACCTTCCCCTCCAGAATCACTCTGACGTTCTACCAACAAAAAAATACTCAGCCTGACAATCCCTAATTCTTAATCCTTAATCCCCAATCCCCCACAACCTATTGTTTAATAAATTTCCCACTATAAACCACCTCTCCATCAGACTCCAATCTAATAAAATAAACACCAGATTTTAATTCTCTAATATCAACCCGATACTCATTGCTAAAGGCGGTGATTTGCTGCTGCTTTACCAATGTGCCAGTGGTAGAATATATACTTAGCTGCATATTTGCTTTGGGACTTTGCTCAAAGCGTAGATTAAAATTATCTGTAGCTGGATTTGGATAAACATTCACATTATGTTTTGTTATCACCAACACATTTTCCTTTATACCAACGGTAAATACTCCTGGAGCATTGCCCATGCTATCAGTTTTTACTAGCCAAGCTCCTTGTTTATAATTGAGATGGGGAGGATTCCAAAAGCCACCAGCAAGAATGCCACCATCATCGGTAATTACAAAATCATTAAACTGCGAATCACGCTGAAAAAAATCTCCCCAATCGTAATAATGAGTCCACAAACTATCGCCATTACTATTGAGTTTCATTAGAAAACCTCTATAAGCTCCTGCTGTTGTATCATAATTAAGCACATATCCTGTGCCTGCTATTATTATATTATCATTGGCATCTACCTCTACTTCTATGTGTTGGTGTAAGGTTGGACACCGTACTGTACTCATTGGTATATATTGCTTATTCCATATTATTTGGCCTGTAAGGCTATTTACCTTTGTTACATCAAGTCCAAATTTATTGGAATAAACATCAGTTCCATAATATTTGTATGGCACAACTGCAATTGTAGTATTACCTGTACATACTATATCTGTTGACAAAAATTTAAGGGTATTATTTGGGGTTACAGACCATTTTATGGACCCTAAGGAATCTATTTTGGTAATATTTATTCCATAACTTACAGCACTAAATACAAACCCACTATCGCTGGTTGCAGCAATGTCGGATGAACTTAAGAGGTTTGGGTATAACTTTCGCCATAGAATATTACCGTTTTTGTCGAGTTTAATGAGGTATGGACTTTCATTATTATGAGTATAATTACAATTCTTAAAATAAGAACCCATGATTATATAATTTCCATCAGGGGTCTTCTCAATTGCCTTAAAAACATGACGGGGGGTGTCGCAAGCATAGTTTATAAGTGAATCTGGGAAAGTATATTTTTTGTTCCACAAAGTATCCAAATTTTTATTCAGCTTAACAACAAATCCATTCCATTGCTTATAAAATGTTTGACCAACAAGAACAACATTGGAGTCATCATCTACTATCATTGAGTTTCCTACTCCAGGATAGTAAATAACACTATCGCAACCAATTATTAAGTCATTTACCTTATTCCCAAATTCATCTAATTTTGCTAAATATGTTCTATACGTTAAATAGCTTGAATATGAGTAACCCCCAATATAAATATAATTATCCAATTTAACCATTACATCTATATTGCTACTCCAAGCTGTTGAATCACCCATATAGTATTTTACCTTATTGTAGGGCGATTGTGAAAAACCAAGACTATTAATACATAGAAATATTATTATTAAATATCTTTTCATGATTATAATATTAAAAAAACCGACTCTGCATTTAATTGCAGAATCGATATATTACTTATTTAACAATGGTTAATTTATGAGTAGATAACGCTATACCATCAGCTATAAAGCTAATATTATATACTCCTTTACTTAGACTGCTAACATCAATTAATGTTGCCTCATTGCTACTGTCGAGCTTTTGAGTTATAACTTTACGTCCTGTGGCATCGTATATTTCCATTTGCAAATTGGAATATTTATCTGCATCAAGCTGATATTCAAGAGTAAAATAATCTGTTGTTGGATTAGGATATAGCTTGAAATAGGTAGTTTTGTCTTCAATTACTTTATCCTCATTCGAAGCCATTCGTGCTGAGCTTTCGGTAGGCTGTAATATCAATTCCGAATATTCAAAATCTGGGTTATTACGCATCAGTAATGCCAATGCCATTTGCGAAACTTGCGAACCTTTGTATGATAATACTGTATTTAGAGATATTCGTTGTTCTTCATTCAGTACATCGAAATAACTATTACTGCTATACATACTTTGAGCAAGGTTAAATGTGCTAACAAAATCATCCTGATTGGATATTTGTTGTTCATTAAGCTCAAAATTTTCATTAATACTTGATAGTGTATTATTCATTTGCTCATAGTCTCCGTTTGCCAAATATCGACTTGCTAATTCGTACTTATCAAGTAAATCTGTTTGAGCTGCAACAAAAGACAGCATATTACTTTCTCCGTATCCACTAATGGTATCAGATGAATAATTACATTTAATATCATCACCTATCATACCTACCAAATGATAATCGGATGAAACATTATTTCTTAATAAATCTATTTGAGACTTGACTTCCTCACCAGCCTTTATAGCATCAATATAGTTTTGAGGCATAGAGGGCATTCTCTCCTTTATCATATTCATTATTTCCTCATTACGCGACGCTTGCGGATTTGCAACCATTATAAGCTTTATCATTAGCGAAGTAAATGCGGAATTATTTATAGTAGCCATTAGCACATCATCAGATAAATAAGGTGATTCGGCTATTAAATTGTTAAACTCTATATATACATCCCAAGGCTGAGTAGTTTCTATTACTTCATCAAGATTTGCATTTCCTCCATCTTGCCATATCGATAGTATTACCTTAGAAGAGTTCAGCGAGAGTTGTGCTAAAGACAAATTAGATATTAAAAGACTAATTGAGGTACTTCCTGAATTGGATTTGCTGGGGCAGGTATTAGTATTTGTTATAGATTGAGCAATTACATTCTTAATATATATAGGTTCCGCATTATAGGAAGCATTTTGCTCATAATAATAGTAAATATTATTACCCACAGCATTATCGAAATCGTAATTGCAGTTAGCAAATCTATTTGCCGTTGAAAACTGATTACCTGCGGGTAAAGTAGTTTGATGATTGGCAACAATATCACTCATTTGCTGATCAGCGGCAATACCAACGGCCCCATTATACCCACTTGATTTGCCAACCCAAGCATCATAAAAGCCACTAAAGGTATTACAGAATAAGTGTAAGCCAATATTATTTCCTTCTGAATTAAATCCAAAATTTTCATTTTGAGGCTGTATAGCTACATTAAAACCAGTTAGAGTATTTCTATATATCTGATTCTCATTAGCACCTGTGCCATTTACTATTATACCAATAGTGCCAGCCATAGACCCCGAAATGTCAAGTTGATTATCCTCCACTTTAAATCCCATACCTCCATCAACATATATTCCATAAGGTAAGTTATTTACAACAACATTATCTAGTTCTGGCACAGTAATGTTATTCCCCAATACGTAGGTGTAAAATGAATTATCCAAATAAATGGAAGAATAGGTATTAGAGAAAGTACAGCCCTTAATAAAAGAACTTCCTTTGCCTACACTATTATATGTCTTTATTCCATATCTAAGGTTGTTAAAAGTGTTTGCTTTAGAAGTATTAAGAAAGTAATAACTTGAATTATTTAGATTAAAAGTAGATTCTATAGATAATACCCCTATACCCTTCTGAGAGGTAAGCAATGTAGTATTAGTATTATCAAATTCATTTCCATATAATAGAACACCTTTTACTCCATTAAGAACTATATGCTTAATTGATTTAGAATTATCGATAAAATTATTGTCTGTAAGAAAATAAGATCGAGTAATGCGAGTTTTATCGTGAAGTTTTATTTCCTTACTCCCCAATATTCTTATTCCTTGATATGGATACATTTTTATATCACAAATATTATTTTCAAAAACGGCTTCATCGGCACGTAATATACCTCCTCCACGCCATCCTGTTGATGTCAGTTGTTTAATAGCAACTCCAACTTTTGCATTTTTTATTGTAGCTCCGTTAGTAATACTTAGTACTCCTTGATTAGCTGAAGTTTGACTAAGTGAGGGATAGGAGTTAAGTTCAATACCATTCCAGAACGAAGTAGCATGATTAATGTTGGCTTTATAGGTATTTGTTACGACCCCTGATGAGTTCTTAGTAACTAAATCAAGGTTCTCTGTGAAAGCAACCGTAGAAGTAATAACTGCGCTGTTACCCGTAATATTGAGATAAGCACCTTTAGAAATTTTTATGCTTTTATCTTTAAGCAATTGAACCTCCGATTCTATTTTAAGCTTACCACCATTTGCTACCCAAATATAATCAGTAATAATGGGATAAGCACCAGAGTTCCATATTTGGTTATCAGTAATATAACAATCTTTGGGAATAGCAAATTTTTCTATCACTCTTCCTTTGCTGTAACCATTATAGTCAGCACCTTGAATTATATCAACATACATCATATTGCCATCAATATTAAATTTGGCAAAATGAGGCACTGTTGAAGCAAATACTAATTGATTATCATTTTGTATTTTTTGGTCATCAATGCCATTTGTTGTTGAGCCGCCATTACCAAGTACTAGAAAATGAATACCATTATCTACCCAATGAGCATAGTAATCTTCGTGCCCCATAAGAACTAATTGTACACCATTATTTATGGCTTTTTGCCTAATAGTGTTATAAGCAGCAGAATTAATAATATTGCCATTTAAGGACTTTAAAGGAAAATTAATACTTAGAACTTTCCACTCTTTAGTAGTCGCTCCTAAATCGCTATCTATAAAACCAACGCTAAGATCAGTACTTGAAAAAGCTTGATCTGTTATCTCAGGAAAACAAATATGCACAGGCCCATAATTCATAGATAAATCATAATTAAAATCATTACTATTATTCAAGTATGGATAAACGTAGTTAAATGGCAAGTATGTGTGAAAATTCATGGCATTGCTAGTGGATCTAGTAATAACAGGGTCGCTATAAGCATCTAAGCACATGATTTTTCGTTCATTATCACTAATTCCTCCTACAATTGGCAACTGAGCTTTCAAAATATTTCTATTATTAGAATAAGTAAAAAATTCATCTCTCCAAAGTTCTTTATTATCTCCACTAACAAAACCATTTGTTTTTATTAGAAATGTTTGACTTGATGGGTGGTTTTGAATATTATTAAGTATTACTCCTGCTATATCATTGTTTTCTGCCAACGTTTGATTATTTTTTGCATCAATTCTATTACCTGAAGCATAGAAAACAACATTTGAGCTACTATTTGTACTTGGCGTTACAAAAAGCCCTGAATAGTTTTGTCCACCACCTATTATCTGATAATAATACTTTGTATTTGGATGTAAATCATCAAGTGTCTTACTATACAAATGATCAACTGTAGCATTATCATTAATAGTTGTTGAATTACCATAGCTAATTGATTGCCCCCAATTTATAGTACACACAGTTGAAGAAGTAGTTCCTGTTGGTAATTGCCACATTACAGTTACTTCCTTCCTCCCATTATTATTCAAATCATCTTTGGGATTTATTATATAAGGTGTTTTTTCTAATAATGTTAAACCAGTATAAGTATATGGTTTATATACTCTAACCCAGTCAACATACATACTTAATGTATTGTTTGTAAACGCATTATATTTAGCATTATCAGTGTCATAATTTAGTTTTACCCAAGCATCAAAAAGCATATTAACATAATCATTGACACCTGGATTATTCAAAGTACGAACTAACACGCCATCAATATAGAACTGTATTGTACTCGGAGTCCAATTAACACTATATATATGATAATTACTTATCGGGCTTGATACTGTATGATCGGCTGGATAATTAATCGGAGGAGTATAACTTAAATGAATATTAGTTCCTGATGTAGGAGAAGTGGACTGCTCAATTCCTTGTACCTCTGTTATGTCAATTTCACTATGGTTAATAGAAGGAGGCATAGGGTCACTTCGGTATGTCCAAAAGCTACTCCACGTGCCAGGTTCGATAGGATATGAAATTCTTGCTTCTATATAACCGTACTTAAACTTAAATTGACTATTTGATTTAATATATCCACTAGTATATCTATAATGAAAATCTGTATTACCAGCAACTACAGCTAGACGCTGCCGAAAACAGTACCAATGTTGAGATCCGTCATTATTTAATGGGCATGTATAGTCTTCCTTTATAATGTCTAACTTAAGCTTTCCATTAACTACCGATACATTGCTTTCTATGTTAACTGAGCCAAGATCTCCACGTTTATCGTTATTGTTAAATCTACTCCATTTATTATTGTCAAATGAATCAAAGTTGTCATAAAATGACAATCTCCAATTAGCATTGCAGGGATCATTGTAGGGTATTGCTTGTCCCTTAAGATTTGTCGTATTCGCCATCATAGCAAATAATAAAACGATTAATAATTTAAAATGTTTACTTTTGTCCATAATCTATATTTTAATATGGGTTAAAACTTGGGCGGAGCCTACAGTGTTGAGCCTTCAAACTAAACAGCTATGGTTCCGTTCTTTATTATAAATAATAATTTCTTTTTTGAGATATCATTGTGCAATAAGCACATAATATCTCAGCATTACTTTCAATAAAATTGAATGATTTTTTTGTTTTCTAACTGTTTTAGTCCATAGGCAATACTCCTTTCTCTATTAAATAAATAAATAAAACTAAAATATTCTCAATTTCCTTTTCATATTTGCTATTATTAAATTCAGTAATTATCCAATAAATTAGCATCCTTCTCCTCTAATACCATTTATATTTCAAAGCTGCTGGTATTATGCCGACTTAGAAGCAATGCTGATATATGAATGCAATGAATAATATCAGCAAGTTTGCTTTTTAATCGGTATAAGAGAATATTCACAAAATAAATATGCAGTGATAGTACAAAACTGATGAATTAATTTGCTAAATCTAAGCGCCAAACTTAGAGGAGTCGTAAGAAGTTTACGCCTGTAACTTCCTGTACCCCCCCAGTTATGTAATATGCTTAATGTAATTCATTAGTATTTAATCTATTGTATGCTGTGATATTTTGCGTTTGCTAAGTTATAAAAATATTTCAGCTACAAAATTAATATATTATTTTCTATTATCATATCCCTAAGCTTAGGT
>QMPB01000216.1 GCA_003648395.1 Bacteroidota bacterium | reverse complement strand
ATTAGTGCTGAGTTTGGGATTTATTAATTTTTTAAAACAAAGGCTAAAGGAAGAAATTAAGGCTAAAGTAGCATCAGCCTGAGTGTTTTGCAAAAAAAGACACAAGACCTTTAACTTGCAGTTTCTATTATTATTAATTGTCGATAAAGTTAGAGTGGTAGACTGTCAGCCTGAGTATTTTGCGAAAAAGACGTAAGTCTTTTGCAAAAAATGTATCGAAGGCTAGACAGGCTCCAACTAATAACTAATCAACGCAACCCCCCTTATCTATAATAAGTATTTAAGAAAGCAGTAACATTCTTTTCAATACGGTCATTTACCTCAAAAGTGTCTTCCTTAACGAACTTTTCACCAGTAATTAATTCGTAAAGTTCAATATACCTTTCTGATACAGAGTTTACAAATTCATCAGTCATCTTAGGAAGTACCTCTCCATCTTTGCCTTGAAAATTATTTTCCATTAGCCACTCACGAACAAATTCTTTTGATAATTGCTTTTGGTTTTCACCATTATCAAATCTCTCTTGATAACCTTCGGAATAGAAGTAGCGTGACGAATCAGGAGTATGGATTTCGTCAATTAGGTATATTTCATCCTCAATTTTACCAAATTCATATTTTGTGTCTACAAGAATAAGCCCTTTTTTGGCAGCAATCTCTGTTCCTCTCTGGAATAATTTTGTAGTATATTCTTCAAGCTTAGCATAATCTTCAGCATTAACCAATCCTTGCTTAAGAATTTCTTTTTTGGAGATATCCTCATCGTGGTAACCCATATCCGCCTTTGTAGTAGGAGTGATGATAGCCTCTGGGAATGCTTGATGTTCTTTCATGCCATCAGGAATAGCAACACCACTTATCATACGCGAACCGTTCTTATACGAACGCCACGAGCTACCTGTTAGGTATCCACGGATAATCATTTCTACAGGAAATGGCTCACACCTTTTGCCAATAGTTACCGTTGGGTCTGGAGTAGCAATTTTCCAATTTGGTACAATGTCAGCTGTTGCATCTAAGAACTTTGCTGCTATTTGGTTAAGTACTTGTCCTTTATAAGGAATACCTTTTGGAAGTACTACATCAAATGCAGATATTCTATCGCTAACTATCATTGCCAATAGTTCATTATTTATATTATATACGTCTCTTACCTTACCTTCGTAAAGGCTTTTCTGACGAGGAAAATTGAATTTAGTTTTTATAACTGCCTGAGCCATAATTATATATTTGAGTATGCGTTAATAATCTTTGTTACTATCTTGTGACGAACCACATCACTTTGATCTAGTTTAATAAATTTTATTCCAGCAATAGAAGTAAGTATTCTTTCTGCTTGTAATAATCCCGAATGTTGATTTTTTGGTAAGTCTATTTGTGTAATATCACCAGTAATCACAAATTTGGCATCCTTTCCCATACGAGTAAGGAACATCTTTAGCTGCGATGAGGTAGTGTTTTGTGCTTCATCAAGAATTACAAAAGCGTGGTCTAGAGTTCTTCCCCTCATAAAGGCTAATGGAGCAATTTCTATTGTTTTTTCTTCAAAATATTTTTCCAATTTGGATTCAGGAATCATATCGCGCAATGCATCATAAAGAGGCATCATATATGGGTCTAACTTTTCTTTCATATCGCCTGGTAGAAAGCCTAAATTCTCTCCAGCTTCTATTGCGGGGCGAGTAAGGATAATCCTACGAACTTCACGATTTTTCAGTGCTCTAACAGCTAATGCTACAGCAGTATATGTTTTCCCAGTTCCAGCAGGTCCTATGGCAAAAAGCATATCGCTTTTGTCAATGCTATCAACCATAAGTTGTTGATTTTTGGTACGAGCTTTTATAAGCCTGCCAGAGCGACCATAAACCAATACTTTGGAATTCTTCTCTAGTTCTATACGAGTATTACTTTCCTCTTCGGTAGAGCTAAGCATTGTTTTTATATCCTCCTCTCCAATTATACCTTTATGCTGAAATTTTTCCAATAGATTGTTTATAATCCATTGAAATTCCTGAAGTACATCAGGGTTGCCAAAAGCTTTAATCTCATCACCTCTAGCAATTATTTTTAATTCAGGAAAAGCTGATTCCACCATTTTAAGATTGGCATGGTTTATACCAAAAAAATCTACAGAATTTCCACCTTCAATTTGTATAATTATTTCGTTATTCATTCATAATAAATTAGTTAACAAAAGTAATAAATTGTTTTGCTATATATTTGTTATTTCGTCATAAAAATGAAAAAAAAGACCAAGTTCTAATGTCTATTTATTTTTCATAAAAATGTCCATTTCAATATTTCGTTCTCTCAAATCATAGTCCTCAATTATAATGCTCTCAATAGTTTTGTCAAAATAACCATCTTTTGAGAAGATGACATTATATTTGCCAGGGCTTAGAACTATATTGTATGCGCCTGTATTTTCTTTGACAATAAAATTGCCAACAGCTTTGTTTGTTTCCTTGTTTATTACAGCAATTTTTATTTGCAGTTTCTGGTAAGGAATTATATTTTTTGCATAATATCTTTTTGCAGCAGTGCTATCTTTTCTTTTTCGCAATAGACGGTTATACTTTCTCTTTGCGTTAATATTTTTAGAATCAATAAGTATATTTTCGGCTTTTACTAAATCAGATATCTTTATTGAGTCTTCATTGAAAATATGACCATGAATTACTGTTAGTAGTGGTTTCTGGTCTTCAAATACTATACGATAAATATCCAAATCGCCATATCCACCTTCTCTTAAACTTGAGATATATGCGTATCGGCCACTATTATTTATACTTATGGTTTTGTTATCCATAGTAGTATTTACAGGATATCCAATATTTTTGATATTACTAATGTGCGGAATACTATCGATTGTAATTTCCGAAAAGAATAAATCGTAGCCACCTATACTATTGTGTCCTTTGGATGCAAAAACAAAAACAGCATCATTTGGAGGAAAATAAGGAAATGATTCATCATAAATAGTATTTATTGTTGTATCAAAACTCTGGGGCTTACTCCATCTTCCTGTGGGACCTAATTTAGAATAAAACAGGTCTAAATCGTTTCTGTCACTATTTGCCGAAGGGGCGGAGAAAATTAGCCACTTCCTATTATTGCTAATGGCAATACTTCTAACATCTCTCATTTCAATAGACGCAATACTTATCTCGTGAGGTTTTTTGAAAGAACGACCTTGTTTGCTTGATAGAAAATGTTGTTTATTTTTTCCAACTAGGTCTTCTCTATAAATATAAAAATATGAGGCGTCTTTGGATAAAAAACCATTAGTTTCAATATCTTGTGTATTAACAATAGTAGAAAATCGTTTAGTTCTTTTCCATTTTCCAGCTTTATAGATTGAGTAGTATATATTGCTAGGGAAGTAACCATCGTCGTGTCGCTGTTTATGGGAGCTTAATGGCGACTGCTGAGAAAAAATTATAAATTCTTCATTGGCGTCTATAAAAGGATTAAACTCAGGGTATTCTGAATTTATATATTCACCAGCATTTGTGATTTTTACATTTATAGGATTATTGAAAGCCTCTCGTGCATTAGCAATATACTCTAGCTGTCGCTTTGCAGTTATTATATGATCATCTTTAATCCCTAATTTTAGATATCTTAGAAATATCTCTTCTGCTTTGTCAATATTATTGGTTTGCAAATAGGTATTCCCTAAATCATATAGTGCAGCTTGGTCAGCATTATGTCTTGATAGGAGTTCTTCAAAAAATGGAATTGCTTTGGATTTATCAATATTTAGATTTAGATGACAATATGCAACTCCCCATAAATAATAGTTGTCGTTGGGCTTTGCTTCAAGTAATCGCTCAAATTCGTTTAAGCCCGCAAAATAGTTGTTGAATTTCAAACAGTATTTGGCATAGATCTTACTGGGGTTTTTATTTTCGCTAATATGTTGGCTATAAGCAGATATACTTACAGTCGCAAAAATAAAAAGCAGTAATAGCTTGTTAAATAAGAATATGTTTTTTAGGAATGATGTCATTTCACTCAAAACTAAAATTTGAATTGTAAAGATAAGAGCTTGTAAGATTATTTTAATATGTACTTATTAACAATAGTGCACATTTTATTAAGATAATTAATACTTAAGTCTAAAAGTAAAAGACTCCTTAATCTTGTCTTTAAATACATACATTACTGCAAAGTAAGGAATTAGCATAAGTAGGGCAGTAAGTCCGCCAATGCCTTCTGAATATCCTAGTCCTAACATTGCTAAAAGGGTAAAGAATAATACTAAGAAAGGAGCCACATATCCTAAGAAAACAGCTTTAAGTCCCATTGATTGATCAAGAATAATGGTGACAAAATCGCCAACCTTATGGCTGGTATTTGCAGGCCGTATAACTTCAACTATTTTTTCTGCAATATCAGAGGCGCTACATGTGCCACTTGCAGAACAAGAAACACATGATGCCATAGATATAATTCTGACATTAAAATGCTTATCTTCAATAGATTCTATTGTTCCTTGATGTGATATTTCTGATTTTTGTACTGCTTCCATTTCTTAATTATTAGACTGCAAAAGTACATAATAACTCTTTATAATTGTCTAGCTTTTTATTATATTTATGATAAAAAAAATCAATTGTACTGTTTGTGAAATATCAATCTAAACTGTCGATATTTCTAATGAAATTTATGTGTAGTTTTGGGCATTACAATTATTTTTGTTTTGTGTAAAATAATAAGAAACAATTACTTTAAAATATATTATATGTATACCAAATTATCAGAAATATTAGATGTCGCTAAAAAGAAAAAAACTCGTAAGGTTGCTGTAGCTGCTGCTGCCGATATGCATGTGCTCAAGGCAATAAAGGAAGCCATGGCGCAAAATATTGTTATCCCTGTATTAGTAGGAAATACTGATGGTATTAAGAAAATTGCTGAAGAAATTGGTTTTAATCTTGATGGTGTTGAAATAATAGAAGAGCCTAATCCTAATAAAGCTGCTGTGGTAGCGGTGGAGCAAATTCGTAAAGGTAATGCTGATGTGCTTATGAAAGGTTTAGTGAGCTCAGGTCCTTTTCTGAAAGCTGTTCTGGACAAAGAGAAAGGCCTTCGTAAGAGTGCTACTCTTTCGCATGTGGCATTTTTTGAATCACCATTTTATCATAAATTAATGTGTGTGTCGGATGCGGCGCTGAATGTAGAGCCAGAGTTTAAAGAGAAAGTAGCTATTCTTAATAATGGCGTTGATGCTTTGCATCGCCTAGGAATTAAAGAGCCTAAGGTTGCTATTATTGGCGCTGTAGAAACAGTAAATCCTAAAATGACTCCTTCTACTGATGCTGCTCTTATGACTATGATGAATAAGCGAAATCAAATTACTGGATGTATTGTTGATGGGCCTCTTGCTCTTGATAATGCTGTTTCGCTTGAGGCTGCCCAACATAAAGGTATTGATAGCCCGGTGGCTGGAGAGGTGGATTTAATTCTTACTCCTGATATTTATTCTGCAAATATTATGTATAAAACATTAAATTTTCTTGGTGGGGCTACCTCTGCCGCTGTAATTATGGGCGCTACGGTTCCTGTAATTCTTACTAGTAGAAGTGATACCGAACATACCAAGCATATGAGTATTGCCCTTGCTGCTGCAATGGATTAATTTGCAAATTAATTGTTTGTTGTTATATGCTCTTGCTATATTACAACAAACAATTATTTATACTCTAAAATGCATATAATGCACCCATTTTAAAGCCGGTTTCCATTAAATGTCCCTGGGATCCTTGTGTTTTGAATGGGATTAAAGAATGTGCTTTATAGTATGGTGTTAGAAATAAAGAAAGACCAAAGTTGAAATCATACTTTGCTCCCAAACCAATATAAGCTCCAATTCCTTGCTGATTTTCCAACTCATAGCCTAGCGAAGAATCAAAATCAAGAAATGCACCTCCATTTAAATAGAAATAATTAAGAAAATTGTAGCGAATACCTATAGGAATACTCCATAGAGTTTTTTCAACATTATAAGGCATCTTAGTATTTTCAGGAGGTAGGTTGGGTATAATTTTTATTGTATGCTCCGAATATTCTAATCCAGTTTCTAATTCTAAATTCTTGGTAAATGGTTTTATTACTACAAATCCTATGGTATAAAAATCCACGCCTTCATAACCCGCTCCGCCATCTAGTGATGGAGAATATACTATGGGATTATTGCCAAAAGATGAATACGATATTCCGACTTTTAGAAATGGGGTCTCTGATCCCTTTTCTTGTGCAAAGCTGCTTATGGAAATTAGTATTGCAATTATTATTGATGTAATATATTTTGTTGTCATTGTCAGTATATTTATTTTTTCGTTATTTTATATTTGTTATTAAGAAAATACATTTAATATTATAGAAAATTAATGTAGACTAAAAGACATACATCAGCCCAAGTTTTACACCTGTTTCCATTAAATGAGGCTTCATAGAAGAGAAATATGAATTATGCAATAATAGAGAATGAGCTTTAAAATATGGAGAAATAAAAACTCCAATACCTGAGTCAAATTCATACTTAGCACCTATACCTATATAAAAACCAAGGCCTTGTTGTTTATATGTATCTCTTTCTGATTGAACATCAAAATTAAAAAAAGTTCCACTACTAATATAAAAATATCTTGAGATATTGTATCTTAAACCAATAGGAATACTAAAAATAGAAAAGCTCTCATTTGAAATGCCAGGATTACCACCCCACCAGCCTGTTCTATCAACAGTAATTATATGTTCGGAATATGAGAACCCAAGTTCTAATTCAAAACTATTTTTTAGGACGATGGTGTTTTCGTAAGCAATACTATTAAAACTATTACTGTGATAACTAGAATTTACATCTGAGTGAAATATTACAAGAGGATTATAACCAATCCCTGTATACGAAACAGCTATGCTTCCGTGTCTATCCAGAGTGCTGCCTTGTCCTATAACCGATAATGATAGTATTAAACTTAGTGATAAAAAATAAATTTTTTTCATATCATATCTTTATTATGGTGAAAAGAACAAATATACATAAAAAACACTGAACATATAGTTGTTCGTAATACTGAATTTGTTTCCGATATTATGGACAGGTTGTGGATTAAATAAATTTCTATTTGTATAATCAATTTTAAAAAACGTAATCCGTAATCAGTGGGTCAGTAATTTGTAATAGTAATGTTGACTGCTAATTACAGAATAAGGTTTACCGATTACTGATTAAAATATAGTTCAAATAACTGTATTACT
>QMPB01000215.1 GCA_003648395.1 Bacteroidota bacterium | reverse complement strand
CACAAGATGTGGTGCTGGTCCATTGATTGTCATTGAAACAGACGTCATTGCACTGGCAAGATTAAAACCGCTATAAAGTTTCTTAGCATCGTCAAGGCAAGCAATACTTACACCTGAATTACCAATTTTACCATAAATATCTGGTCTTATATCTGGATCATTTCCGTAAAGAGTTACAGAATCGAAAGCTGTTGAAAGTCTCTTCGCTGGTAATCCTTTTGATACATAATGAAAGCGACGATTTGTTCTTTCTGGTCCACCTTCTCCCGCAAACATACGTGTTGGGTCTTCGCCCTCACGCTTGAAAGGGAAAACTCCTGCTGCAAATGGAAATTCTCCAGGAACATTCTCCTTCAAATTCCACTTTAGTATATCACCCCAAGCTTTATACTTCGGCATACTTACTTTTGGAATCTGTAGATGCGATAAAGTCTCAGTATGAGTTTCTATCCTTATCTCTTTATCTCTTACTTTGAAAGAGTATATTGGGTCTTGATATTTTCTTACTTTCTCATCCCAGCCCTTAACTATTCTCAAATTATGTCTGTCAAGTTTATCTAACTGGACTTCATAAAGTTCTTTTAGTTTAGCAATAATATCAGCATCATTATCAGAATCCAACATTTTAATATTCATATCAAGGCTATAAAGCTTTTGTGCTTCGTCAGCTTGTTTCTCTGCCCACTCATTATAGTTACGAATATTGTCAGAAATCTCTGATAAATAGCGAATTCTCTTTGGTGGAATAATATGAATTTTCTCTGATTGCTCATCAGTAGCTTTAAAGTGAGAAGCAAAATCTGTTGTAGTTTTCTCGCTAATAAGTTTCATTAGGTTTCTGTAGAACTCATTAACTCCTGGGTCGTTAAACTGAGAAGCAATAGTTCCAAAAACAGGCATACTTTCAGGATCTTCTTCCCAAAGGTCGTGGTTACGTTGATATTGTTTTTTCACATCACGCAGCGCATCAAGAGCTCCTCTTTTATCAAATTTATTAAGAGCAATAATATCAGCAAAATCAAGCATATCAATCTTCTCAAGCTGAGTAGCAGCACCATATTCTGGAGTCATTACATAAGCTGCTATATCGCTGTGAGCAGTAATTTCTGTATCGCTCTGTCCAATGCCAGAAGTCTCAAGAATTATCAAATCAAAACCTGCAACTTTAACAATATCAAGGGCATCTTGCACATATTTAGAAACAGAAAGATTAGACTGACGAGTAGCAAGAGAACGCATATACACACGCTTATTGTTTATGGCATTCATTCTAATTCTATCACCGAGCAAAGCACCGCCTGTACGACGTTTAGATGGGTCAACAGAAATAATTGCAATGGTTTTATCTTCAAAATCATCCAAGAAACGACGAATAATTTCATCTTCTAAAGATGATTTACCAGCGCCACCTGTTCCAGTAATACCAATGACAGGAATATCACATTTTTCAGCCTCAGCTTTGATACTTTTTGCAAGCTCAGAAACTGCTTCAGGGTAATTTTCAACAGCAGAAATTAATCGTGCTATACTGTTAATGTCTTTGGCTTTTATTTTATCAATTCCAAAATTAATATCATTTCCAGTAGGGAAATCACAGCCCTTCACAAGGTCATTTATCATTCCTTGTAAACCAAGTTCACGACCATCATCAGGAGAATATATTCTTGAAATACCGTAATCCATTAAATCTTTTATCTCTTCAGGAAGGATTACTCCTCCACCTCCACCGTAGATTTTAATGTGACCATTTCCACTTTCTTGAAGCAGGTCGTACATATATTTAAAGAACTCAACATGACCACCTTGATAGGAAGTAAGAGCAATACCTTGTACATCTTCTTGAATGGCACAATCAACAATTTCTTGCACTGATCTATTATGACCTAGATGAATAACCTCCGCTCCTGTGGACTGAATTAGTCGGCGCATAACATTAATTGCAGCATCATGACCATCAAAAAGACTTGCTGCGGTAACTATTCTTACACTATTTTTGGATTTATATCTATCTGTACTTATCATAATATCAGTTGATTAAATTAAATAACTAATGCTACCAATGGTAGAAAAATAAAACACGAATTTAGTAAAAATATGCTATGGTTTGGGGTATTTGTTTCTTGTAAAGCCGCAAAGAAGGATTGTTCGCTTCACTCACAATGAGGATTCTCGCAAAGCTACAAAGTCGCAATGGACTTATCCACTAATTTTTAAGAATTAGACGAATTGCACAAATTTATCGTAAAACGGTCATTCCTGACCGTTTTATTTTAGCATCGCTCAGGAATGAGCGATTTACATTAAAAGCGGCACCGACGCTAATTCGTGGCAACCCTTTAATTAGCATAATTCGTTTAATCAGCGAAAATTAGCGGACTATATTTAAAGAGCAAAGCAAATTATAATCAGTGATTATCCACAAAATCCGTGTCATTAGTGTTCTGTTTTTTCTCTTCTATACTCTTATACTCAAAACTTTCGATTATAGCCTCTATATGCAAAAGCAAATCACGCTTCTCTTTCTTAGGGGCTTTAATATATCCATCAATGGTGATAAGTCGTTGAGCAACACTATCTACAAAAGTATATGAGATAAATGGGCCGCCCATTGCATAACCCTCCACATCCCACAAACCACGAACTTGAGATGCATAATGACCTGAGAATTCTGTCTTTTTAATTATTGGAGGGAAAAAGTCAGAGGCCTTCATATATGAATTATCTACAGGTCCAGGAATGTATTTTTTAGTCATCTCATTACGATAGTTTATAATACTCTGCAAACTAAACTCTGAAGTATCAGAATAGGGCTTTGTATAAATAAAAACCCCCTCCTCTATATCTGCTGTTGGACGACGCAACCAAGCAAAATCTGCTTTATCCATCGCCAAATAAAAACCTTTTGGAAAGATAAGGTGAAAGCCAAATTTCTGATCTAATTTAGTGTTCAGTTTCTTTACTTGCATACCTTTATACGCATTTCTAATTCTAGTTATCTCATTATTATGGTAGGTAGTTTTTATTAATTCTTTATATTTCTCAAATGCAAATACTAAGCTTTTTTCATCTTTTGCTTTAATGGTAACTACTGTTTGTAGATTGGCATAAACATCTTTCCTTATACTAATTTTAGGCTTTGGAATATCACCAAGTTTCACAAAAAGAATATTCCTTTGTTTTTGATAAACACTCCCAAAAGCATTATATGGTATTTGATTCAAATCGTATTCAGGCTCTGCTCTAGCCAACCATTCTGGGACAACTGCAAGACTATTTTTTATACTATCACCAATGGCTGACTTCCATAAATTATCGCTGATAATGACCAAGACTTCAGAAGTTCTACCACCAGAGGTAAATAATAGACTTTTTGCTGAGGTGCTGTTAGGACTGTCGTTGCCACAAGAGAACAATATAACACTAAAGAATACTGCAATAATACTTATTTTAATTAATCGGCTTATCATAGTAAAAAATATTTTTAGGATTAGTTTTCAAATTGTATTTCACGCAAAGTTCGCTAAGAAAAAAATAACGCGAAGTTCGCTAAGATTAGTATATATATTTATAGAAATAAGACAGCAAACAGACAATAATTATTCCGAAAACTCCCCTACCCAAGACTTATTAAATTTTGAGATAATCTTCCTTGGTTCACTTTCTTCACCAAGAATAACCATAAGTTTAGTAACTGCGGCAGAAGTAGTAATATCTTTACCACTTACTACCCCTATTTCTTTCATTCTCCTTGAAGTCTCATACTTACCCATATCAACAGAACCACCAACACATTGGGAGATATTTACTATGACTAAACCTCTTTGAATAGCTTTTTCAAGAGAATTCAAAAACCAATCTCCTGTAAAAGCATTTCCAGAGCCAAAAGTTTCCATTACCAATGCTTTAATATTAGCATTCTCCAAAATTGAATTAATAAAAGAAGGCTGCATTCCTGGGAATATCTTTAAAATACCAACAGAAGAATCAAGTTTTTTTCTAAGTCTTAATTTTTTAAAATTTGGATTATGAATATTCTCTTTATGAAATTTAAGATAAACACCAGTTGTTGCTAGAAGTGGATAATTACCAGAAATAAATGCATTGAAATTCTCAGCATTATATTTATATGTTCTATTTCCACGATAAAGTTGGTTCTCAAAGAAAACACAAACTTCAGGAACAATAGGAGTTTCATCGTCCTTAGCAGCAGCAATTTCTATGGAGCTAATTAAATTCTCACGACCATCGGTTCTAAGTACTCCCAATGGTAATTGTGAGCCAGTAATAATAACTGGTTTATTCAGATTTGAAAGAATAAAACTTAAAGCAGAAGCAGTATAAGACATAGTATCAGAACCGTGCAAAATTACAAAGCCATCATAATCTTCATAATGCGATTGAATCATCTCAGCAAGTTTCACCCAATGCTCAGGAAGCATATCCGAAGAGTCTATCAAAGGGTCAAATGAAATAGTATCAATATGATAATGGGATTTCTCAAGTTCTGGTATTTGTTCATAAACATTATCAAAATTAAAAGGCACAAGAGTACCCGTCTCTTCATTCTTTACCATTCCTATGGTTCCGCCAGTGTATATTATTAGTATTGAAGTATCTGTCATATTTCTGTGTTCTATTTGTAATTCTGCGAAATTAGGTTATTTTCCTTTAGACATTCTCATTCTCAATTACAAAAAGTCGTTTAGCATTCTCCGTTGTAATTTGTGCTATTTCTTCCAAAGATATTCCTTTTACCTCTGCTAATTTTTCTGCTATTATTTTAATGTAAGAACTCTCATTCCTCTTGCCTCTATATGGTGTTGGAGTTAAGTATGGAGAATCTGTTTCAAGTATAAAATGCTGCATATCAATATTCACTATCTCTTTTGAGAGCCCTGAATTCTTAAAGGTTAACACTCCACCCAGTCCCATCATAAAATTAATATCAATTATCTCTTTTGCTTGTTCTGTAGACCCCGTAAAACAATGAAAAACGCCTCGTAAATTAGGATTATTAAATTCTTTAATCACCCTCATTATCTCATTATGAGAATCGCGAGAATGTATAACAACTGGCAAATTAAAATCTATTGCCCATTGAAACTGCTCTAATAAAGCTATTCTTTGTTCCTCAGCGAAAGTTTTATCCCAATACAAATCAATACCAATTTCACCAATGGCAATATATTTTCTTTTATCAAGCTCTTTTCTAATTGTTTGCAATACCTCTTTATAATCTTTCTTTACAGAAGTAGGATGTAAGCCCATCATTGGAAAGCAATTATCTGGGTATTTATCACAAAGTTGATGCATAGGTTCAATGCTCTCCAAATCAATATTTGGCAAAAGCAACTGAGTAACTCCGGCATCAAAACTTCGTTTTATAACTTCATTTCTGTCCTCATTGAACTCTTCAGAATAAATATGAGTATGGGTATCGAATAATATCATGCTGCAAAATTAGGAATTTAAGCTTAGCTCATATACTTTTGCATTTATTATTTTCCATAATAAGAAAACAGCAACAATTTAATATTTTGAACCACATAAGGCACATAAGTAAACATAGAAATAAACAAATTAACTTAACATCTAACAATTCAATATTTTAGCAATTTATTAACCTAACGTTCAACATCAACACATCAAATGAAATTCCTAATTATCCGTTTTAGTTCCATAGGTGACATTGTACTGACAACGCCAGTTATTCGTGCTATTGCTAATGCTTCAGAAGATAATGAGGTTCATTATATTACAAAAGAGAAATTTTCAGATACTTTAAATAACAACCCTTACATAAGTAAGATATTTACTATTAAAAAAGAGATTACGGAAGTCGAAGACAAGTTAAAAGCAGAACATTACGATTATATTATTGATTTACACAGAAATTTACGGTCAAGAAGACTAATTGCTAAACTTGGGCGACCATCTAAATATTTCAACAAGCTCAATTACGAAAAATGGTTTAGAGTAAATCTAAAATGGGATATTTTACCAGATGTTCATATTGTTTACCGCTATATGGACACTATTGCATTTCTAGGAATAAAATACGATGGAAAAGGATTAGATTATTTCTTGAATAATGATAGTGAAGAGATTTTTAACTCAATAAATATTTCTAAAACTGAAAAATATAATGTATTTGTTATTGGAGGAGCCCATTTTACTAAGCAGATTCCTAGTGACCTTCTAATAACAGCTGGAAAAAACAACAAAAGCAAAATTGTGCTACTTGGTGGAAAAGATGATGTTATTAAGGCTATTAATATTGAAAATAGTATTGGAGAAAATTGTCTTAACTTAGTTGGTAAACTTAGTTTAAATGAGTCGGCAACTGTAGTAAAATACTCACAGAAAGTACTCACAGCAGACACTGGATTAATGCATATAGCAGCAGCTTTCAATAGAGAGATAATTAGTATTTGGGGAAATACTATTCCAGAATTTGGTATGTATGCATTGCTTCCTGATAATTCTCAAAATAAAAACCATATATTTGAAGTAAAGGATCTACAATGCCGCCCTTGCAGTAAAATTGGATACCAGAAATGCCCAAAGAAACATTTTAAATGTATGAAGGAACAGAATATTGATGGAATAGTTAAAATACTAAGCTAAATATACAATTGTCAAATTATAATTGAATAATTCTTTTTCATTGTAAAATTCTTTTCTTTGAAGCTAAAAAAATAAATTGTAGATTTGCTAATCAATTAATTTCAAAATTTAAACGTTATGACCGAAGAAGCTGAAATGTGTTTAGAAATGGCTGAGGAAAGCATGCAGTCAAGTATTGATCATTTGGAAAAAGAATTACAAAAAATTAGAGCTGGCAGGGCAAATCCAGCAATGCTTAACGGTATTTCTATAGAAAATTATGGCAGTAGTATGCCTCTTACTCAAGTAGCAAACATAAGCACTCCAGACCCAAGGACTTTAGTTATTCAACCTTGGGACAAGTCGAACCTTCAACTCATTGAAAAAGAAATAATTAATTCAAACTTAGGATTAAATCCCCAGAATGATGGAACTATTATTAGGCTAAATATTCCTGTTTTAACAGAGGAAAGAAGAATGGGATTAGTTAAACAATCAAAACATGAACTTGAAGAAGCAAAAATTGGCATTAGAAATACTAGAAAAGGAGCAAATCACGAAGCTCAACAACTGGAAAAAGATGGAATAAGTGAAGATGAAGTAAAAAGATTAATTGATAAAATCCAAGAATTAACTGATAAGTTTGGAAAAATAGCTGAGGAT